>CAXTVE010000031.1:0-13681 GCA_964247485.1 uncultured Propionibacteriaceae bacterium | reverse complement strand
GGCCGTGGTCGCGCCCTCCCACGCGGCCGGCGCGCGCCAGGCCGCGCCCTGTTCGTCCAGCCGGGTCCGGATGGGGTAGCGCCAGTCGAGCGGCAGCTCGGTGCCGTCGGCCGACGGCGACGCGGACGTGGTCGGCCCCGAGACCTTGCCCGCCGCGTCCCGGAAGGCGACCACCAGTCCGTGCACGTGGCTGAGCAGGTCAGCCACGTTGACCCGTTCGCACGGGGTCGGCAGCGCGAGCTGCTCCTCTCCGATGTTGGACACGACGGCCGCCATCTGTTCGGCCACCGGCTCCAAATCAAGCACCGGCTCTCCTCTCCCGAGACGTCCAGCCCACCCTCTCACCTGCCCCCCGTAGGGTGGTCACCCGTGGACAGCGAGGCGCCGATCGGGATCTTCGACTCCGGTTTCGGTGGTCTGACGGTCGCCCGGGCCGTGGTCGACCAGCTGCCGCACGAGGACATCGTCTACCTCGGCGACACCGCGCGGTCGCCCTATGGCGAGCAGCCCATCCCCCAGGTCCGGGAGTACGCGCTGGAGTGCCTGGACCACCTGGTGGACCAGGGGGTGAAGGCCCTCGTCATCGCGTGCAACTCCGCCAGCGCCGCGGTGCTGCGGGACGCCCGGGAGCGTTACCCGGTGCCGGTGGTCGAGGTGATCCTGCCCGCTGCCCGGCGCGCAGTCGCCGCCACCCGCTCGGGCCGGGTCGGGGTCATCTGCACCGAGGCCACCGCCACCTCGCAGGCCTACGACGACGCCTTCGCCGCCGCCCCGCAGGTCCAGCTGAGCACCGCTGCCTGCCCGCGGTTCGTGCCCTTCGTCGAGGCCGGCATCACCGGCGGGCCCGAGCTGCTGGCCGCGGCCGAGGGCTATCTCGCGCCCCTGCAGGCCGCCGGCATCGACACGCTGATCCTCGGCTGCACCCACTACCCGCTGCTCACCGGTGTGCTGTCCTACGTCCTCGGCGACCAGGTCAGCCTGGTGTCCAGCGCGGAGGAGTGTGCCAAGGCCGCCTTCGCGGTGCTGACCCGGCACGGGCTCACCCACGACCGCCCCCGCCGCGCCCACCACCGCTTCCTGACCACCGGCAGCCCTGCGGCCTTCGAGGGCATCGGCGCCCGGCTGATGGGCGGCCTGGTGGCCGGCGTCGAGCAGTTCGCCTTTCCGGGGGGTATCCGGGAGGTCGTCCCCCCTGGCGGGGTGCTCGCATGAGGCTGACGATCGTCGGTTGCAGCGGCTCGGTTTCCGGCCCGGCGTCCCCGGCCTCGTGCTACCTGGTCCAGGCCGCGTACGCCGACCGCACCTTCTCGCTCGTGCTCGACCTCGGCCCGGGCGCCTTCGGCGCCCTGTACCGGTATCTCGACCCGGCGGCGGTCGACGCTTTCGCCCTCAGCCACCTGCATCCGGACCACTGCCTCGATCTGTGCGCCTACCACGTCGCCGCGAAGTACTCACCGACCGCGCCCTGGCCACGGCGCTCCCTCTTCGGCCCGGCCGGCACGCCGGCACGGCTGGCCCGCGCCTACGCCGTGCCGCCCCGTGAGGGCCGCGCGGCCGAGCCGGGCGCCGGGATCGAGCACCACTTCGACTTCCGGCCCTGGGCGCCGCGCCAGCAGATCGGCCCGTTCGTCATCGAGACGGTGACCGTCGACCATGCCGTGGACGCCTACGCGCTGCGCATCACCGAGAACCGGTCCGGGGGCGGCACCCTGGTCTACTCCGGCGACACCGGCCGGTGCGACGCCCTGGTCGAGCTGGCCCGCGGCGCGGACCTGCTGCTGGTCGAGGCGGCCTACCGCGAGAGCCCGGACAACGCCAGCGGGATGCACCTGACGGGCCGGCAGGCCGCGGAGACGGCCACCCGGGCCGGCGTACGCGAGGCTGTGCTGACCCACGTCCCGCCCTGGCACGAGCCCGACCAGGTGCTGGCCGAGGCCCGTCCGCACTTCGCCGGCCCGCTGTCCCTGGCCACAGCCGGGGCGAGCTGGCCGATCGGGCGTGGCCGCGTCTCCGGTTGACACCGCAGGCCCGCGGGGGCTCGAGGGGTCGTCCCCCCTCGGTGGATCTAGGGTGGTCCCCGTGACGGAGCGGGCTGACGGACGCGACCTCGACGAGCTGCGCCCGGTGCGCTTCACCCGCGGGTGGCTGGGCCAGGCCGAGGGGTCGGTGCTGGTCGAGTTCGGGCGCACCCGGGTGCTGGTCGCCGCCAGCGTCACCGAGGGGGTGCCGCGCTGGCGCAAGGGCTCCGGCCTGGGCTGGGTGACCAGCGAGTACGCGATGCTGCCGCGGGCCACCAACACCCGCAACGACCGCGAGTCGGTGAAGGGCCGGATCGGCGGCCGGACCCATGAGATCAGCCGGTTGATCGGCCGCAGCCTGCGCGCGGTGATCGACTACAAGGCGCTCGGTGAGAACACCATCGTGCTCGACTGCGACGTGCTCGAGGCCGACGGCGGCACCCGCACCGCCTCGATCACCGGCGCGTACGTCGCCCTGGCCGACGCCGTCAGCTGGCTGCGCGACCGCAACGCGCTGGCCGGCGAGCCGCTGCTCGGCTCCGTCGCGGCGGTCTCGGTCGGCGTGGTCGGCGGGGAGCCGATGCTCGACCTCTGCTACACCGAGGACTCCGCCGCCGGCACCGACATGAATGTCGTGATGAGTGGCGAGGGCACCTTCATCGAGGTGCAGGGGACCGCGGAGGGCCAGCCGTTCAACCGCGCCGAGCTGAACCAGCTGCTCGACCTGGGCGCGGCGGGCTGTGCCCGGCTGACCGAGCTGCAGCGGGCCGCGCTCGCCACCTGATGGCCCCTCGACCGGCTTCGCCTGCAATCGTCGTCCTGGCCACCCACAATGCGAAGAAGTTGGGTGAGCTGCGGCGGATCCTGACCGGCGAGGCGGGGCTGGCCGTCGAGGTCCTGGGTCTGGCCGACGTGCCGCCGTATCCCGAGCCCGCCGAGACCGAGTGGACCTTCGAGGGGAACGCCCTGCTCAAGGCCCGGGCGTGCGTCGCCGTGACCGGGCTGCCCGCGCTGGCCGACGACTCCGGACTGGCCGTCGACGTGCTGAACGGGATGCCCGGCGTCCGGTCGGCCCGCTGGGCGGGTCCGGGGGCGAGTGACCAGGACAACCTCGACCTGCTGCTCCGACAGCTCGACGGCGTGCCGGCGACGGAGCGGACCGGACGCTTCGTCTGTGCGATGGCGCTGGTGCTGCCCGACGGCGCCGAGCACGTCCGGCGGGGCGAGATGCCAGGACGGATCGCCGAGCGGCCGGCGGGGGACAATGGCTTCGGCTACGACCCGGCGTTCGTGGCCGACGGTCAGGACGTGACCAACGCCGAGCTGGCGCCGGCGGCCAAAGACGCGATCAGCCACCGCGGCCGGGCCGTACGGGCGATCGCGCTGGTGCTGAAGGCCGAGCTGCGGAGGACGGACGGATGAAGACCTACCTGGACCTGCTGGACCACGTGCTGACGACCGGCGCCCGCAAGACCGACCGGACCGGCACCGGCACCCTCAGCGTGTTCGGCTACCAGCTGCGCTTCGACCTGGCCGCGGGCTTCCCGCTGCTCACCACCAAGCGGGTGCACACCCGGTCGGTGATCGCGGAGCTGCTCTGGTTCATCTCCGGCGCGACCAACGTCAAGTGGCTGCACGAGCAGGGCGTCACCATCTGGGACGAGTGGGCCGACCCCGACGGCGAGCTCGGCCCGATCTACGGCTACCAGTGGCGGTCCTGGCCGACCCCCGAGGGCGGGCACATCGACCAGCTGACCACCGTGATCGAGTCCATCCGCACCACCCCGGACTCACGCCGGCACCTGGTCAGCGCCTGGAACGTCGCCGACCTCGGTGAGATGGCGCTGCCGCCCTGCCACACCATGTTCCAGTTCTACGTGGCGCCACCTCCGGAGGGGGATCCCGACCCACGCGGCCGGCTGTCCTGCCAGCTGTACCAGCGCTCCGCCGACGTCTTTCTCGGCGTCCCCTTCAACATCGCCTCGTACGCCCTGCTCACCTCCCTGGTCGCCCAGGTCTGCGGGCTGCGCCCCGGCGACTTCGTGCACACCCTGGGCGACGCGCACCTCTACCTCAACCATCTCGAGCAGGCCAGGCTGCAGCTGACTCGGCCCCCCCGACCGCTCCCGCGGCTGGTGCTCGACCCGTCGGTGACTGAGATCGACGACTTCAGCGCTGACAGCATCCGGATCGAGGGCTACGACCCCCATCCCGGCATCAAGGCCCCGATCGCGGTATGAGCACCGACGTCATCGCGATCGCGGCCGTCGCCCGGAACGGGGTGATCGGCGCCGACGGGGACATCCCGTGGCGCATCCCCGAGGACTGGCAGCGGTTCAAGCGGCTCACCACCGGCCAGGTGCTGATCATGGGCCGCAAGACCTGGGCATCGATCGGTCGCCCGCTGCCCGGCCGAACCACCTACGTGGTCACCCGGGACAAGATGTGGCGCGGCGAGGACGTGTTCGCGGTGCCCTTCCTCGACGAGGCCTTCGCGGCGGCGGCGGCGCGGGAGCCGGAGCGGATCTACGTGGCGGGCGGCGGTGAGATCTACCGCGCGGCCTGGGACCGGCTGACTGCCCTGGAGATCACCGAGGTGGACGCGGAGCCGGACGGGGATGTCACGTTCCCGGAGATCCGTTCCGACGAGTGGCGGGAAATCTTCCGCGAACCGCACGCCGGTTATGCCTTCGTCGGCTACCACCGCCTCTAGACTGCTGCGGGTCGGGCGCAGCCCACAGGTCGTCACCCTCAGGAGATCGCATGCAGGAGCCCTCACTCGGCGCCAAGTTGGGCGCGGAGTTCATCGGCACGTTCTGGCTGGTCTTCGGCGGGTGTGGAAGTGCCGTGCTGGCCGCGCTGTTTCTCAATGACGAGAACGTACAGCTGGGCATCGGCCTGGTCGGGGTCTCGCTGGCCTTCGGCCTCAGCGTGCTGACCGCCGCGTACGCCTTCGGCCACGTCTCCGGCGGGCACTTCAACCCTGCGGTGACCATCGGTCTGGCGGTGGCCAAGCGGTTCGAGTGGCGGGCCGTGGGGCCCTACATCGCCGTGCAGGTCGTGGCGGCCACCGTGGCCGGGGCGGTGCTGCTGGCCATCGCGTCGGGCCGGGCGGGCTTCGACGCGACGGAGGGGTTCGCCTCCAACGGCTACGGCGCCCGGTCGCCGGGCGGCTACAGCCTGCTCGCGGGCCTGATCGCGGAGATCGTGCTGACCGCGATCTTCCTCTACATCATCCTGGGCGCCACCGATGACCGCGCGCCGAAGGGCTTCGCGCCGATCGCCATCGGCTTGGCGCTGACCCTGATCCACCTGGTCAGCATCCCGGTGACCAACACTTCGGTGAACCCGGCCCGTTCGCTCGGCGTGGCCTGGTTCGCCGGCGGCCCGGCCCTGGCCCAGGTCTGGCTGTTCATCGTCGCCCCGATCATCGGCGCGGCCATCGCCGGCGTCAGCTACGCCGCTATCACCGGCGCGAACCACAAGCACGACGAGGGTGTGGCCAACAACCCCGCCGGACGGAGCCCGGGCGCGACCGCGATGCCGTAGTCACGCTGCTCGGCGGCGGGGGGCCAGCCTGACCTGCGCGGTGATCCGTCTCCGCCGGCTCACGAGGGACGTATCCGCGCGCACTCGATTCTTCGGTGACCGCACCCCTCCAGCGGCTTAGGATTGTGCGGGTCCGGCCGGGATGGTGGAACTGGTAGACACGCAGGATTTAGGTTCCTGTGCCTTCGGGTGTGAGGGTTCGAGTCCCTCTCTCGGCACCCCCCTCGGTGCTCTCGCTGGTTTCGCCCGTGGCCACGTTCGGTCGAGCCGACCGTCGACGGGCGACCGCCACCTCGATCAGCTCCGCCAACCGCTCCTGCTCGCGCGGGAGCGGAGCGCGCGGCGCCCGAGCTATACCGCCAGTTCCCGCTTGAGCTTGGCGACGTGCCCGGCGGCCTTCACGTTGTACTGGGCGACGGCCACGGTGCCGAGCCCCTGCGCATCGACGTCGATCACGAAGGTCGACCGGATGACGCCCTCGACCAGCTTGCCGTACAGCAGCTTCTCGCCGTAGGCGCCGTAGGCGAACAAGATCTTCTTGTCGACGTCGGACAGCAGCGGAAAGGCCACCGCCTGCTGGTCGCGGAACTGGATGAGTTTTTCCTGAGTGTCGGGCGAAACACCGACCACGTGCAGCCCCGCGGCGGTCAGTTCGGCCATCGCCGCGGTGAAGTCGACGGCCTGTGTCGTGCAGCCCGGGGTCAGGGCTGCCGGGTAGAAGTAGACGATGACCCGCTGGCCCGCGAAGTCCGTGAGCGAGACCTGTTGGCCGTCCGCATCGGGCAGCGCGAAGTCCGGCGCAGGGTCGCCGTCGGTGAGCCGGGTCGTCATGCGCCACACCCTAGCCGCCGCCCACGACACTCCGGCCCGTGCCCGAGGCCGGTCCGAGACTGGACTGCAATAGTCTGAGGTCCCACGACGCCCGGCGGCCGCCGGCGGCGCTGACGATCCAGCAGGGAGTGTCCTGTGGCCGACAACCGAGGGCCGACCGACGAGCGGACCGCTTCCCAGATCGAGGCCGACCTGAGCGCGACGCGGGACCGCCTGGCCGCGGCGGTCTCCGCGCTGATCGACCAGGTCCACCCCAACCGGATCAAGCAGCGCCAGTTGTCGGCGTTCCGGCAGCTGGCGGGAACAGCCCGCGAGAACGCCAGGTCGCTGCTGTACACCGCCCGGGGTGACCTGCGCAAAGAGCGGCTGGGGGTGGCGGCAGGGGCCGTGGCCGGCCTGGTGAGCTTCCTGCTGATCGTCCGTGCCATCGCCCGGCGCGGCCGTCGTTCCTAGCTGGACGGCTGGCCGCAGAAACTGGTCTGGACCTCTCAGGTTTGCTCTTCTCAAACGTGGGTCGGGTGTGTTAGACGGTCTATAACGAATCTAAACGTTTCGTGAGAGTCGTTGCGCTTTGGTGACGCTCTACCTCTAGATTGGCCAAGTGGCACCAACGGATGGGTGTCCCTACAACGAAGTGAGGCCTGTATGACTTTCGTTCGTCCCGCACGACGCGTCCTCATCGCGGCGGCATCTCTGAGCGCTCTGCTCGTGGCGGCCGCCTGCGGTGGCGGCGGCGACTCGGGCACTCCCGCAGGCGATGAGCCTGCCGCCGCCGACCTGAGCAAGATCGGCCCCATCGAGGTCTGGCAGGGCAAGGACACCTCGGGCAACTTCCCGAAGCTGGTGGCCCAGTTCAACGAGCAGAACCCTGACGGCAAGGTCACCTTCAAGGAGCTGCCGGACAACGCTGACCAGCAGCGCCAGCAGATGATCCAGAACACCCAGATCAAGAACCCGCAGATGGCGGTGCTCTCGGTCGACGTGGTGTGGACCGCGGAGTTCGCGGCCAAGGGCTACGTCGTCGAGCTGCCGGCGGCCGACTTCCCGACGACTGACTTCCTGCCGGCGACGGTGGCGACGGCGACCTACTTCAACAAGCTGTACGCCTACCCGAGCACGTCCGACGGCGGGCTGCTCTACTACCGCAAGGATCTGCTGGAGAAGTACGACCTCGAGCCGCCGACCACCTTCGACGAGATGAAGGCGGCCTGCGACAAGATCCGCGGCGGCGAGAACGACCCCAAGCTCGAGTGCTTCGCCGGTCAGTACAACAAGTACGAGGGCCTCACGGTGAACTTCGCCGAGGCCGTCAACGGCGCCGGCGGCGTCATCGTGGGCGAGGACGGCAAGCCGAACGTGGCCACGCCCGAGGCGACCAAGGGCCTGAGCACGCTGGTCGACTGGTTCAAGGGCGGCTACATCCCCAAGGGTGCGATCACCTGGCAGGAGGAGCAGGGCCGGCAGGCGTTCCAGAACGGCACCTTGATCTTCCACCGCAACTGGGGCTACGTGTACAACCTGGCCGCCAAGGAGGACGGATCGTCCAAGATCGTCGGCAAGTACGACGTGGCTCCGCTGCCGGGCATCTCCGGTACCGGTGTGTCCAGCCTGGGTGGTCACAACTACGCCATCGCCACGAACGCCGAGAACAAGGGCACCGCGGCGAAGTTCCTGAAGTTCATGTCCTCCCCGGAGGTCCAGAAGTCGAACACCCTGGCTACCTCGGCGACGCCGACCCTGGCTTCGCTGTACAAGGACCCCGACATCATCAAGAAGTTCCCGTACATCCCGATCCAGCTGAAGTCGGTCGAAACGGCTATTCCTCGCCCGATCGCCGTCGAGTACGGTGATGTCACGCTGGCCATCCAGGATGCGGCCTACTCGGCGCTCCCGGGCGGCGGAACGACAGCTCCCGATGCCGCCCTGCAGCAGCTGCAGAGCAAGCTTCAGACGCTGATCAAGTAATTTCCGGTGTCCGCGTCTGAGTTCCCGGTCCGGCTATCCGCCGGGCCGGGAACTCGGCGCATCTTGCAAAGGAGGTAGCCCGCATGGCAACTGCCACCGCGGAGAAGCAAGGCTTGCCGGACACCACGAGTGGCGGAGGCAAGCGCAAGAAGAACGCTCTCAGTGACGGGCAGGGGCGGCTCGCCTGGATCCTCCTGGCTCCGACGCTGCTCGTTATCATCGTGGTGGCCGGGATCCCGGTCATCATGTCGATCCGCGAGTCGTTCTTCCGGACCAACTCCGGGATCGACCCGAACACCGGTCGAGTCCTGGGTGGCGAGGGATTCGTCGGTCTGCAGAACTTCACCGACATCTTCGCCGGGCTGAACGACGTCACCGGTACCTGGGGCACCATCGACCGGTTCTGGAACGCCTTCTGGAACACCACGGCCATCACCATCGTCTGCGTCATCCTGGAGACCGTCCTGGGCGTGGCGATGGCACTGATCATGGCCAAGGCCTTCCGGGGCCGCGGGATCGTCCGGGCCGGCATCCTCGTCCCGTGGGCCATCCCGACCATCGTCTCGGCCCTGATGTGGAAGCTGATCTTCGACGAGGCCGGCGTGATGAACCGGGTGCTGGGCGCCCAGATCCTCTGGCTCGCCGACTCGGGCGCATCCTTCTGGGCGATCGTCATCGCCGACGTCTGGAAAACCGCACCCTTCATCGGTCTGCTCACCCTGGCCGGACTGCAGACCATCCCGGCCGAGGTCTACGAGGCGGCCAAGGTGGACGGCGCCACGGCGTGGCAGGCGTTCACCCGGATCACCCTGCCGATGGTCAAGCCGACGCTCGTGGTGGCGGTCCTGTTCCGCACCCTCGACACGCTCCGCATGTTCGACCTGCCCTACGGCATGATCGGCGCAGGCAAGTACCGCGTCGAGACGCTGTCGATCTTCTCCTACCTCGAGGCGACTCAGACCCGCTACGGTCCCGCGGCCGCGTACGCGATCATCCTGTTCCTCTACGTGCTGCTCGTCGCCTTCCTCTTCGTCAAGCTGCTGGGTGCCGACGTGATCGGTGACAGTGTCCCGAAGAAGAAGAAGAAGAAAGAAGACACCACCGCCAAGACCGGGCAGGTCGCCGGCCTCGAGATGATGGGAGGGGCGCACTGATGTCCACGGCTGCACCTGAGACAACGACCACGGACGTCCCCCGCACCAGTGCGGAGGAGGTCGCCCAGCTCGCCAGGGAGAAGCAGAGCCCCAAGGCGGTGATCGGGATGATCGCCTCCTACGTCGGGATGGCGCTCATCGTCCTCTACTGCATCATCCCCTTCTACTGGATGGTGGTCTCCTCACTCCGGCTGCCCTCCGAGGGGCGGAGTACGGAGTTCGTGCCCAGCCCGGCGTCGATCGCCAACTACGGCGGCGTCTTCGCGGGGACGAACAACTTCGGCCGGTCCCTGATCAACTCCCTGATCGTGTCGGGGGTCACCACGATCCTGACGCTGCTGTTCGGCATCGTTGCGGCGTACGCGCTGGCTCGGCTGTCGTTCAAGTTCAAGGGCGCAGTGTTGTGGCTGATCATGGCCTGCTCGATGTTCCCGCTGATCATCCTGATCCCGCCGCTGCTGAAGATGTTCTCCAGTACGGAGCCCTTCGAATGGTTCCCGCGGTGGGTGGACACCTACCAGGCCGTCATCGTGCCGGGGCTCAGCTTCGGTCTGCCGCTGGCCGTGTGGAACCTGACCGCCTTCTTCCGCCAGCTCCCGGTGGAGCTGGAGCAGGCGGCCATGGTCGACGGCTGCACCCCGGGTGTGGCCTTCCGCAAGGTAATCCTGCCGCTCGCGGCCCCGGGTGTGTTCACCACGGCGATCATCGTGTTCATCGGGTCGTGGAACGAGTACCTGCTGGCCCTGACGTTCCTGCAGGACGCCAACCGGCAGACAGCCACGGTGGCGATCAGCAAGTTCACCGGTACGACGGGTTTCGACACGCCGTACGGCACCATCATGGCGGCCGGTGTGATCGTCACCGTACCGCTGCTCATCGCGGTGCTGATCTTCCAGCGCCGTATCGTCGCCGGTCTGACCGCGGGTGGCGTCAAGTAGCGCCTCTCGCACCCTGATCCGCAGTTCTGGCGTAGTCGCAACGGTGCGACTGCGCCAGAGCTGTGTCTGGACCCGGTCGGGCGCCTGGAGCCGGGCGAGGGAGCGTAGCCAGGTCAAGAATCCGCAACGCCGTGGCTCTTTCGTCAACGGCTGATGCGGATAGTCACAAATTCATATACGTCACGATTATGCTTGACAATTTGACGTTCTGGCCAGGAAAACGGGAGTCACCGGCGGCCCCACAGGAATTGTCAATTCACACCGTTCGCGGCCGAGACAAATGCCGTCTTCTCTTTACCGCTCACATTTCCCGCCCCTATGGTGCCGGTGTGCCCCAGCAAGACCGCATCGAGGTCTTGCCCATCTCGGGAAGGTGACCACTCGTGGTTCAACGTAGAACAATCGGCATCCGGGCTCTATCCGTGGCGGCGGTGGCCGCCCTGCCACTCGCTCTGGCTCCCACCACCTGGGCCGAGCCCGTATCGTCCGACACCACGCCGGCGCAACAGCGCGCACTGGACGCCGGACTCCAGGCTGCCCCCAAACGGGCGGCGACGGCGAGGCTGGCCAAGGCCGCGCCGAACCCCTACCTGGCCAACCTGCCCGGCGTGAAGGATGTGGATTACAGCGCCTGGAAGCAGCGCCTGAAGAAGGCCGGCGCCCAACGCGCGAAATCGGCCAAGCTGGCGAGCAACCGGACCAAGGCGGCCGGCCGCGCCCTCGCCCCCGCCTTCGTCTACGACGAGCAGGAGCCGACGGGCACCAGCGGCTCCAACAACAGCCGGGCCAACGCCGAGCCGGTGCGCGGCTTCGGCACCGGCCGCGGAGAGAATCCGCGTGTCCGGATCCTCGGCTCGATCGCCAACCTGGCCCCTGCGGCGCGCACGATCAACGTCAGCGAGGACAACGGCTCCATCCCACTGGCCACCCCGACCGGTATCAACGGCGTCGGCAGCGTCCGCACCCAGAGCGTCCTGGGTGACGGTCCCTACGGTGGGCCAGAAGGATCGGACGACTTCGACTTCTTCAAGGTCACCAGTCGGCGTGGGCTCACCATCACCGTCGACACCCTGGGCACAGCGGCCCCGCTCGACACGGTCGTGGTTCTCTACAACGGCGAGGGCGAGATTCTCGCGCTCAACGACGACGCCTTCGTCGAGCCCAACCCCTTCGCCAGCCGACTGACCTTCCCGGTGCCGGCCAACGGCGACTACTACGTGCTGGTCAGCGGCTTCCCGTCGCTGCCCGAGGACCCGTTCGACTCCAGCAGTGGATTCGGCGGCGCTGACCGGGGTCCGTACACCGCCACGATCACCTCGTCGCGGGTCGACACCGACTACTTCGCCCTTCGCCTCGACAAGGGTGACGTCCTCGGTGCGGTCGGCCGAGGTGCCGCGAACACCTTGACCATCTATCGGCCCAACGGCACCCAGATGGTCGGTGCTCCGGGCGTGGACGCCTCGTCCCTGTACGCACCGCAGTCGCCCCTTCCCGGCGGCGGCAACACCACGCTGGCCTACGTCGCCGAGCGGTCCGGCACCTACACGATCCGGGTCGATGGCGTCCCGGGCGCATACGACACCCTGGTGGAGGCCTACCGGCCGGGATCGGAGACCGATCGGAACGCCCGGGTGCAGACGATCTTCCTGGACTTCGACGGGGCCCGGATCAACACGGGCATCTTCGGCGGTCCCGGCGTTCGTGATCTGTCACCCTTCGCGTCGTTCGTCGGCAGGTGGGGCCTGACCCGGGCCCAGGAGGCGACCCTGATCAACCGGATCACCGCCACCGTCCGAGAGAACGTCCAGCGCGACCTCGCCGCGAAGGGACTGAACGACAACCTGGCGGTCCGCGTGGTCAACTCCAAGGACAACCCGGACATCTTCGGACGTCCCAACGTCTCGCGAGTGATCGTCGGCGGGACCATCGAGCAGTCCGGTATTCCGACCATCGGCATCGCCCAGTACATCGATCCCGGGAACTACGGCCATGAGGACAGCGCACTGGTGCTGCTCGACGTCTTGAGTGGCGACCCGGCAGTAGAAGAGGATGCCTCCCTCAACTACTACCTGCGGCCTCAGAGCAACCGGGTCGCGTTCGTCTCCCGGGCGGTGGCCAATGTCATCTCGCACGAGATCGGTCACTACATCGGCAACTACCACACCGACAACACCAGCGCCGTCCACAACCTGATGGACGCCGGCGGCGGCAACTTCGGCATCAACCTCTACGGGGTGGGTCCCGACGGAATCGGCGGTACTGCCGACGACGAGGACATCGACTTCCGGCAGGACCGCTACGACCTGTTCGAGGGCTTCACCGGCCAGGAGAACACGCTCAACGTGTCGGCCTGGGCCTTCGTCCGCGGTCCCAACCAGTAGTCGCGAACTGACCTCGGGCACGCCGGCCCCCCCCCCCGGGGGGGGCGGGGGTGGCGTTTTGGGGCAGCCCCGGGGCCCCCCGAAGGGGGGCGAGCCGGCGCGGGCGGGCAGCGGTGCTGCGGCCCGACTCACGCTCGTGGCGGTACGCCGGACCTTCTCTCCTGTTGCCATGACGCAGACCCGCCCCGGGCTACGCTCCGAGCTGTGACGGATGCTCTGGGAGTGGCGGCGGTGCTCGGTGGCATCCTGCTCGTCCTAGCGAGTCTGGTTGGGTTGGTCCGTCGCGCCCGACGCCGCGGGACGGCTGGAGCGGCCCTCCGGGGTGCCCTGGCAGCATTTGATGAGGGCTGGCACGCGACCGCGTATCACTCATACGTGGAGCAGAGCGCTCAGGCAGACCGTAAAGCAAATGCCCCGTCACCAGGTGACACGTAGGCGCCCTCCGCCTCCGACTCCGCGTCCTCGACCCTCTGATCCGTGGGCCCGAAGCCACACCGGGATCGCGGAGCGGCGGGACGTGAGCCGGCCGACCGTGATCAGGCCGCCGAAGCGGCTGGGAGTGAGGCACTCGTCGTCCCGGCTGCTGGCCGCTAAGTTGAAGATCGACCACGCCACCGTCGCGCGGGCGTGGAAGGACTACGGCTGCAGCCGTGGCGGTCACCCCATCAACCGGCGACGAACAGGGAGGTAGCAGATGGGAAGGATCATCGTGACCGAGCACGTCACGCTCGACGGCGTGGTCGAGGACAATGGTGGTGTCGAGGGCTTTGAGCGCGGCGGCTGGCAGTTTCAGTTCGACTCCGGCGAGGACGGCGGGGCATTCAAGCTGCAGGAGATGCGCAACT
>CAXTVE010000030.1:0-15504 GCA_964247485.1 uncultured Propionibacteriaceae bacterium | reverse complement strand
GCAGCACCCACTGCTGGGTGCGCAGCCGGCGGGGCTGGGCGAGGGTGGCCACGATGGCCGCGGCGACGTCCTCCGCGGTCAGCACGTCCTCGAGCCAGGCGTCGCCCTCGTTACGGCCGGCGCCGATCGCGAACTCCGTCGACACCGCCGCCGGGCAGATCGCGGTCACCCGGATGCCGTGCTCCCGGAGCTCGCGGTCCAGCGAACCGGCGAGCCCGAGCGGGGCGGGCTTGGGCCCGGCGTAGCCCGCCGCCCAGGGCCCGCCGCGCAGGCCCGCGACCGAGCTGACGATCACCAGGTCGCCACCGCCCTGCTCGAGGAACGTCGGCACCGCCGCCCGCACGCTCCAGACCGTGCCCAGGAAGTTCGTCGCGTCAATCTCGCGGATCTCGTCGTCGGTCAGCGTCATGATCCCGCCGTACGCGCCGATGCCGGCGTTGGCGACCAGGCTGTCGAGCCGGCCGAACCGCTCCCGCGCCGCGTCGACCAGGGTCGCGTTGACGGCCGGGATCGCGACCTCCCCCCCAACCCCCCCCACCCGGTCCTACCCCACCACGGCCCGCAGGCCGCGCTCGATCACGGTGCGCACCGTCGGGTGGTCGACGATGTCCAGGCTGTGCCCCGGGGTCGCCACGAAGATCCGCCCCTCACCCCAGGCCCGGGTCCAGATCGCCGGCGAGGTGACCGGCCGGTGCCACGGGTCGTCCGGCCGGGCCGCCAGGGTGGTGGTGGCCAGCACGTCGACGTAGTCGTCGGCGAGCACCCAGTACTGCTCGGTGCGCAGTTCGAAGTCCGCCAGTCCGGCCACGATGGGGTGGTCGCGGGTCTCGGGGCGGATGTTGACCGTGTAGTCCACGTAGTTGTCGCTCGGGTCGCCGGTCCGGTGCCCGGGGATGCGGGCCGGGTGGTCGACGAACTGGCCCCCGACCAGCTGCAGGTAGTCGGAGGTGTTGCGGAACGAGTCGGCGATCCCGCCGTGCCAGCCGCCGAACCCGGTCCCCGCGGCGATCGCCGCCCGCAGCCCGGTGACCGCCGCGTCGCTGGCGGTGCCCATCGTGTAGCACTGCACGACCAGGTCGGTCGCCGCCATGGCGTCCGCGTCGGTGTACACCTCCGGCGTGTCCTCGACGCGCACCGCGAAACCCTGTCCCTCGAGGTGGGGGATGAACCGGTCGGTGGCCTCGATGGGGGAATGGCCCTCCCACCCACCGCGGACGACGAGCGCGGAGCGGGTCATCATCGTGCCTCCTCGGGTTTCATGGTCACCACGGCCTTGACGAAGCCCTCGGGCTTGCCGACCGCGGCGCGGAACGCCGCGTCGATGTCGGTCAGGTCGAACCGGTGGGTGACCAGCGGCGCCAGGTCGAGCCGCCCGGCGGTCAGCAGCTGGGCACCGATGTCCATCCCCCGCATGATCGTCGTCACCTCGCGGAAGTGGGCGTTGCGCAGGTCGAAGGCCATCCAGTTCCAGTACCCCAGGGGGACAGCTCGCGACTCACCCTGGTGGAAGCCGACCAGCACGACCTTGCCGCTCATCCGCGTCACGTCGCCGACCAGGTCGAGGCCGCCCTGGGCCCCGGTGACCTCGAAGGTGACGTCAGCCGCGAGATCGGCCAGGGACTCCAGGGTCGTGTCGATGGTCCGGGTGGCGCCGAGGTCGCGGGCGAGCGCGAGGGCGTCCGGGCGCCGGTCGACCACCGTGACGCTGCGGGCGCCCCGCAGCTGCACCAGCTGCTGGACCAGGGCGCCCATGAAGCCTGCCCCGATGATCACCACGTCGTCGGCCAGTCGCACCTCAGCCAGTTCGACGGCGTTGGCTGCGCAGGCGATCGGCTCGATCAGCCCGGTCTCGAGGGGGATGTCGCCGAGGGCCCGGCAGTAGGCGGCGGGGGCGGTCACGTACTCCGCATACCCCGAGCCCGTGGTCCACACCGCCGCCCGATCGCCCACCGCGAACCCCTCGGCGCCGGCCCCGACCGCCGCGACCGTGCCCGCGACCTCGTGGCCGTTGCGGACGGGGAAGCTGGCGGGCACCAGGCCCGACCACGCGTCCAGCTCCGAGGCGCAGACGCCGCACACGGCCACCTCGACCAGGAGCTCTCCGGCGGCGGGCTGCGGGAGGTCGACCTCGACCACCCGGTAGTCCTCGACGCCCGCCAGCTCGGCCAGCCTCATCGCAGTACCACGACGGTGTAGAGCCCGACGTCGGCGAGGCGTACGCGGTGGACGTCGCCGTCCCGGCTCAGTTCGAGGGGCTCCCGCGGCCGCTCCGGCCGCACGAGGGTCGCCGTCGAGTACGCGGTCGGCAGTCGGACCGCCAGCTCGAGGGTGTCCACCACCGCCACCGCGTCCCGCTCGTCGTCATGGCCGTAGTTGACCAGGTGCACCACGACGGCGTCCTCGAGCCGATGCAGGTTGACCGCGACCTCCGCGCTCGCCGTCACCTGCGGACCCTCGATCAGCGAGGCCGGAACCTGGTCCGGTGCGCAGAGCCGGACGCCCCGATGGTCGCGCAACCGCTGCCGGGCGGCGGAGGCCTCGTTCGTCGCGAGGTCGCCGGTCGCCAGCACGTGTCCGCCGCCGTCCAGGTAGTCGACCAGGGTCTCGACCTGGTGCTCGGTCAGCCACCAGCAGCCCGGCAGCACGACGGTCGCGTACCCCGACAGCTCGGCGACCGCGAACCGGTCGCCGGCCAGCCCGTCGTCGGTGGCGAGCACGACGTCGAACGGGACGGAGGCCCGGGACAGCGCCTCGGTGGCCCGCCGAAACGGCACCTCGACCGTCTCGTCCCGGGCGTTGGACAGGTTGTCGCCCGAGTCGGCGCGGTTCACCAGGTCGCGCTGGCTGACCACGCCGTAGACCACCGCCACCTCGTGCGCGCTCCGGATCGAGCGCAGTGCCTCCGTCTCGGCGACGAAGTCCTGGATCTCGGTCAGCAGCTCGTGCGGCGCCCAGAAGGAGTCGTGGATCGTCGCGCCCAGCCAGGACCCGTACGGGACGCTCATGTTGGCGCCGAACGCCGCCGCCTCGTACAGGCTGAGCCGCAGCCGGTCGTGCCCGCGCCCGGCGGCCAGCGCGTCGACCAGCTCGGGCACGATCCCGCCGTACGGGTTCTCCACCACGATCACGTCGGCCACGCGTGCGTAGCGGCGGAAGGCGTCGACGTAGCGGTACCACTCCGGCTGCCGGTAGGTGGTGTTGCGCATCTCGGTGATGATCAGGTCGACCTCGGCGGCCAGCGGCAGGTAGTGCGGGTCGAGGTTGAAGAAGTTTCCGGAGACGAGCACCTCGCGGCCCACGCTGCGGCCGTAGTCCCGCGCGTAGGCGGCCAGCTCGGCGAAGTGCGTGGTGATCGCCGCGCACTGGTAGGCGTAGTAGTCCCCGAACAACGGCGTACGCGCCTGGTCGGTGCGGAAGTCGTAGCCCTGGGCCCGCAGCCAGTCGCCGTAGTGGAAGGTCGCCAGGTCGACTCCGGCCAGCTCGGCGGGCGGCGTACCCAACCCCTGGAGGTGGGTCCGGAACCCGGCCATGCAGTCACGACAGAAGCAGGCGCCGTACTGCATCGCCCCCAAAGGCAGCTCGGCCTCGTCGAGCTGGATGCCGTCGACGCCGGCGTCGATCTGGATCCGCAGGACCGCCTTCAGGTACTCCCGCCAGACCGGGTTGTTCCGGTCCATGTAGAAGCACTGGTGGTCCCGGTCCGGGCACTCCACCCAGCGGGCGTGGCACGGGTTCTGGTCGATGTCGCGGGCCACGCACTCGTCGATCAGGTCGGTCACCGGCTCGCCGGCGCTGTTGGTCAGGCCGCCCGGGAAGTAGGTCTCGAAGGCCGGCCAGAGCCCCGGATAGCGGTTGGCCGAGAACTCACGCAGCCCGAGCCAGTCGCGGTGGCCCACCCCCCGCAGCTCGTTCAGGGCCAGGATCTGCGTCTCGTCGTCGTTCAGCTCGACCGGGAACTCCCAGCCCTGCGCCTCGAAGACGATGCCCATGACCTGGATCCCGCGGGCCTGGCAGGCGGCGATGAACTCGGCGTCGTTGACGAACCCGTAGAACCGGGCCCGCGGCTCGACGGGCCCGAACGCCTCCTGCTCGAGGTAGGGCAGGGCCAGCGAGCCGCCGCCGAGCGCGGCCCAGACCAGCATGGTCGCCCGGTAGTCGACCAGGTCGTCGACCATCTTCAGCCGCCGCGGCGGCAGGCTCGGGTGGTAGCAGTGCTGGCGGGGGAACCACGCGTCGAAGTAGACGCCACGGTGCACGAGCTAGACCTCGTCCCGCGTCCTGAGATGCAGCTTGTGGTCGATCTGGCGGGAGAGAACCCGCCGCAACCTGCATCTCACGCTGGTGACGCGTTCGCGTAGGTGTTGCCGGCTCGGTCCTGGCCGCGGGCGAGCCAGATCTGCCAGCCCTCGTTCTGCTCCACCGGCATCATCGTCACCGAGGCGGGGAAATAGCGCATGGTGTAGCCGGTCCGGCGGGTGTCGCTGGTGTTCGGCTTCGCGCCGTGCACGATCCGGCCGTCGTGCAGCGAGAACTCGCCGCGGGCCAGCTCGAAGTCCACCGCCTGGCTCTCGTCGACGTCGGGGATCTCGGCGTGGAAGGTCTGCACGGTCATGTCGGTGGCCACGTAGTTGTCGTGGAAGCCGCCCTGCAGGTGGGAGCCGGGGATGACCCGCATGCAGCCGTTCTCCCGGTTGCTCGGGCCGCCGATGGCCAGCCAGACCGTGACGATCCGGTCGTAGGTGTCGAAGCGGCCGTTCCAGTAGGCGGAGTCCTCGTGCCAGGGTGTCGCCCGGCCCACGAGCGGGTCCTTGGAGATGAAATGGCTGGTCCACAGGGCGATGTCCGGACCGACCAGGGGCTCGACCGTGTCCAGCACCTCGTCGCTGAGCAGGAAGTCGAGCAGTCGCGGGTCGCGGAAGTGGGGCGTGTCCAGCTCGTCGGACAGGAGTTCGCCCTTGGCCTGCAGGTGCTCGGCGAAGATCGCCTCGAGCGCGGCCAGCCGGTCGGGCGTGAAGAGCGGCCGGCCGGGCAGCAGGTAGCCGTCGGCGCGGAAGCGGGCGACCTCGTCGTCGGTGAGCATGTGGTGCGAACTCCTTCTCGCCTCAGGAAGCCTTGTCGAGGTGGCGGATCAGCTCGGCGAACAGGTCGAGGTCCGCCACGAAGTCCTCGGGGCTGGTCTTGGGGGTCTGGCCGGTGGTGACCATGGCGTGGAAGTACTCCAGCTCATGGGTGTACGGATCCTTCAGGTGCGGCCGGCGCACGCTCGTCGTGAAGGCGTCGCCCTGGGACTCCTCCAGGTACAGCGTGGTCGGCAGGTGCCGGACGTAGGGGGTGTCGTACTGCACCCGCAGGCTGGCCGAATCGCCGTACACCTCGAGATGGGCGTCGAAGCGCAGCTGGTCGTCGACCCCGGTCTCGTACGACACCACGTAGTCGCCGTAGTCCAGCAGGGCCGCGATGTAGCCGCCGTCCCGCCACTGCCGCGCGGCGTGCACCCCGGCGGGCGGGCCGAGCAACTCGCGCATGGCGGACAGGTCATGGCTGCCCAGGCCGCAGAGCAGCCGGTACGCACCGGCCAGGGCCTCGGGCACGTCACCGATGGCGTCGGTGACGAGCTGCCGCCCGCGCTCCCAGCGAGCCTCGAGCAGTGAGCGGTCGAGGTCGTCCGGGCGGACGACGTACGCGGTCTGGTCGACGATCAGCCGGTTGCGGCCGATCACGTCGTGCACCCGGGCGAAGTTGATCCGCCCGAGGCTGGGCAGCCGCTCCACAGCGTCCAGGAAGGCCGGGGCGAAGCGCCGCATGTAGCCGACCATCACGGTGCACCCGCTGCGGTCGCGGGCGGCGATGATCTGCTCGGCCTCCCGGGGGCTGAGACACATCGGCTTCTCGACCAGCACGTGCAGGCCGTGGTCCAGCGCGGTGACCACGCACTCGGCGTGGTACTCGTCGCTGTTCAGGACGAGTACCGCGTCGATGCCGCCGGCCGTGACCAGCTCGGCCGCGTCGGCGTACCGGTGCCGGATGCCGAAGCGGTCACCGACCTGAGCCACCAGTCCGGGAGAGATGTCGCAGGCCGACTCGACGCTGAACAGCTGCGGTAGCGCGGCCAGCACCGGGAGGTGCACGACCTGGGCGACCTCGCCCAGGCCGATCACCCCGACCCTGAGCACGCTCACCCGTGGTGCCGCGACCGCCACAGCGGCCGGCGGCGCGGGGCGTCGTACAGCGCCAACCGCAGCTCGCTCAGCGCCGCCTTGCCCCGGAGGCTCGAGTCGTAGGGCAGCGGGCGCCGGGCCCGCCCGTCGTCGCGGGGGTAGTCCTCCTGCAGCCAGGTGTAGCGGTCACTCAGCCCGAACGTCATCAGCGCTTTCACCGCAGGATTGGCCAGCGTGGTCCGCAGGTACTCCTCGTAGATGTCGGCGACCCCGGCGTCTCGAGGTCTGATCGCGGCGGGCAGGCCGTCGTCGAGCACGTCCATCTCGGTGATCAGGATCTTCAGGCCGCGGTCGGAGATCTGCTTGAGAAAGCGTCGGTACTGCTTGGGATCGAAGCTGTCCCAGTAGGCGGCCAGCAGATGGGCCTGGATACCGATCGCGTCCAGCGGCACCTTCTGCCCCTGCAGCGTGTCGATCACCGACAGGATCGCCCGCTGACGGGCCACCGGGTCGTCCTTGTACTCGTTGGTGGTCTCGAAGCCGAACTCGTTGAGCACCAGCGTGGCGTGCGGATCGTAGCGACGGGCGAGCCGGAACATCCGGCGGACGTACTCCCGGCCGATGGTCTGGTACCAGGGCACCTCGGTGCGGAAGCCCAGCTTGTCGCCCCCGTCGCCGATGGGGCTGGTGACCTCGTTGGCCACGATCCAGCCGGCCGTTCGGCCGCGGTAACGACGGACCATGGCCTCGGCCGTCCCGAACAGCAGCTTCTCGGCGGCGGGCTTGCTCAGCTCCCACAGGTAGTCCTCGGGCCACCCCTCGCCGAAGCCCTCGTCCCAGACCAGGTGGGCGGCGAAGACCAGCTGCCGGTTCCGCCGGGCGAAGTCGTACAGCAGGTCGGCATAGCGGAAGTCCAGTTTGGCGTCCGGAGTGGGCTTGAGCTTGTACCAGAGCAGGTCGTCCTCGGTGAACAGGACCTCCGCCTGCTTGCGGAACAGGGCGGCGTACTCGCTGAGCTTGAGGTTCCCCGGCGGATCCTCGAAGAGCTGCCAGGTCGCGGTCGAGGAGCCGAAGGCGAGGCCGCGGGACCGGGCGATCTGCCATAGGGCTTTCAGTGCCTGGCCGCCCTGCGCAGCAGCCTCGACCGGCAGGGCGGCGCCGGCGCCGGCGACCAGGGTGCCTGCCGCGGCCGCCTTCAGCAGGAGGCGGCGGGAGACCGCCGACCCGGACGACGGGGCGAATTGACCAGCGATTCCCCCGGACACGGCATCGTCGTCGATGCCAATCGATTTGGTGGTCATGGCCGGGACACTAACGGTTCGCTCCGATCTTGGGAAGACCATGCGACGCGATCAGGGCGCCGGGTGCGGTCACGACGTCTCGCGAACCACCAGGCGGCAGGGCAGCATGACGGTACGCCGGGGACCGGTGTGCCGGAGCTGCAGCCGGTCGAGCACCAGCCCGCCGGCGGACCAGCCGGTCTCGTACGCGGGGTTGGCGATCGTGGTCAGGGCCGGACTGACCAGCGAGGCGGCCTCGATGTCGTCGAAGCCGATGATGCGCACGTCATCGGGCACCCGGAGCCCGAGCATGCGGGCGGCGTCCAGGGCGCCGATGGCCATCAGGTCGTTGGCGCAGAACACCGCGTCCGGCGGGTGGGGGAGACGCATCAGCCGCTGCATCCCGTCCTGCCCGCTGCGGCGGGTCCAGTCACCGCGTACGCGCAGTTGCTGCGGGGCGCGCAGGCCGGCGGCGAGCAGCGCGGCCTCGTAACCGGCGACCCGGGACCGGCCCTGTCCGTGGGGTCCCGTGATCGTGGCCACCCGCCGGGCCCCGCGGTCCAGCAGGTGGGCGACCGCGGCCTGCGACGCCTCCTCGTCGGCGGCGATGACGCGGTCCACCAGGGGATGGTCGATGCTCTCGCCGAGGCAGACCATCGGCGTCTGGTAGCGGGTCGGGTTGACCACGTGATCGGCGTCGGGCTCCACCGAGGCGATGACCAGGCCGTCCGCCCCGCGGGCGAGGACGTCGGACAGGTAGCGACGTTCGCGCCGGGCGGAGCCGTCGGTGTGGCAGACCCAGGTCCCGTAGTCGGCCCCGAGCGCGTCGGCGAGACCCCGGGTCAGCTGGGAGTAGAAGGGGTTGGTGATGTCGGGAACGACCACGGCGATCATCTGGGAGGTGCCCACCCGGAGGTTGCGGGCGACGTGGTTGGGCCGGTAGTGCAGGTCGCGGACCGCGGCCTCGACGCGCTCCCGAGTCGCCGCGGCGACCGGGCGCTTGCCGGTCAGCACGTGCGACACGGTGGTCGTGCTCACACCGGACGCCTTGGCCACGTCGGAGATGTTGGCCCGGCCGGCGCGGCTCGGGGCGGAGTCGGTGGTGCTCATCGGCCCACCTCCTCTACCTCCGGCTGCTCACGCTGGCCGAAATGTAGCGCAAATCGATTGACCTTGGCCCGGCGCGAGCCTCATGCTGGCGCCGTGCTGGTCAGTGAAGTCGCCAACGCCCTGGTGGTGTTCGCCCATTGCGACGACGCCGAGTGGTTCTTCGGCGGGACGGTGGCCCGGCTGGTGGCGCAGGGCGCCGAGGTCAACTACGTGGTCTGCACCGACGGCTCGTCCGGCGGCGTCGACCTGACGGTCTCCGATACGGAGCTGGCCGCGACCCGGGCGGCGGAGCAGCGGGCGGCCGCCGACGCGCTGGGGGTCAAGGATGTGGTGTTCCTCGGCTACCACAACGACGAGCTGACCGTCAGCGTCGACCTCAAGCGCGATCTGGTCCGCCAGATCCGCCGCTTCCGGCCGGACCTGGTGCTGGGGCTTGCGCCCTACCGGGTGATGGACGCGCCGGTCGACTGGTCGCACGGCGACCACATCGCGTGCGGCGAGGCCACGCTCCAGGCCGTCTACCCCGAGGCCCTGATGCCGCGGATCTACCCGGAGCTGGGGGCTGAGGGTCTTGCGCCGCACGAGGTGACCGAGGTCTGGGTGCCGGCGGAAGCCGACGCGGATCTCTATCTCGACGTCACCGAGGTGGTGGACACGAAGATGGCCGCGATCTGGTGTCACACCAGCCAGAACGGCGAGGCCAACGGCGACCGCGACTGGCTGTTCACCCACCGCGTCGCCCCCTGGATGACCGAGGCGGGCCAGCGCATCGGCTGCCGCTTCGCCGAACGCTTCCGCCGCATCCCTATCCGCCGTTCAGCTTGAGTGGGTCCGTTCGGCCGAGTGCGGAAGAACGGAGCCCAGCCGAATCCCCAATCTCGGCTTGGGTGCGGTTCTCAGCATTCTCTTGACAGCGAACCCTCCGTATAGCAGTCTCGCCAGCACACCTAGGCCAATCGATTTGCGTCGCGGGGACTCGACCGACGCACGAGGGCCCGAGCTTCGGGAGGCGGTTCGATGAGGAACCTGACGAAGGCGAGGATCGCGGCGCTGCTGGCCGCGGGATCGCTGGTCCTGCTGGCCGCGTGCGGCGGCGGTGGCGCAACCAGTCCGCAGGCGTCGCAGCCGGCGGCCGAGGGACCCGTCCCGGAGCCCACGGAGCCGGTGACCATCAGCTTCTCCTCCTGGGTCGGTAACGACAAGGGCATGAAGGATCTGTACGCGGCCTTCAAGAAAGAGCACCCGAACATCACCGTGGAGTTCCAGGAGGTGCCCGCCGAGGAGTCGGAGAAGAAGCTCACCACCCAGATCGCCGGCGGCAACCCGCCGGACGCGGCGTACGTCGACGCCAGCAACGTGCCCGTCTTCGCGCCGCGCAAGGCGCTGGTCAACCTGGAGAGCTACATCAGCCGCAGCGAGATCGTGAAGTCCGAGGACTACGTGGAGGCCTTCAAGGTCCAGGCCTCGGACGACGGCCAGCTGTACGGGCTCCCGTTCGACGGCGAGTCGACCGGCCTGTTCTACCGCACCGACCTGTTCGAGGCTGCCGGCATCGCTGGGCCCCCCAAGACCTGGGAGGAGTTCACCGCTGCGGCGCAGAAGCTGACCGACCCGGCCAAGAAGCAGTACGGCTTCCAGGTGTTCGCCCCGGAGGCGGAGTACTACTTCTACCCCTGGCTGTGGCAGAACGGCGGCGAGCTGCTGTCAGGCGCGGACGAGACCATCGCCTTCAACAGCGACGTGGCGAAGCAGGCCGCCGACTACTACGTCGGCCTGAAGCAGTACTCGTCGCCGGACTATCTCAACTCCAACTCCTACGACGCCCGGCTCGGCTTTGCCCAGGGCCAGATCGCCATGTACATGGCGGGGGCGTGGTTCGCCGGCACGCTGAGCGACGAGTTCCCCAAGATCGAGGGCAAGTGGGCCTCCGCACCGCTGCCCAGCGGCACGGCCGGCTGCAAGACCACCATCGCCGGTGACGCCCTGGTCATCTTCGCTCGTAGCGAGAAGCAGGACGCGGCCTGGAAGTGGATCGAGTTCCTGTCCACGCCGGAGAACATGGCCAAGTGGACCTACCAGTCCACCGGCACCCTGCTGCCGCCGCGGACCAGCCTGCTGGAGTCGCCGGAGCTGGTGAAGGAGAAGCCGGTGCTCAAGGGCTTCGCCGACCTGATGAAGTGCGGGGTCACGTACAACTACGCCGACAAGCAGTGGCCGAAGATCACCGAGGAGCTGAACACCCAGCTCGGCAACGCGATGTTCGACAAGGTCACGCCGGCCGAGGCGCTGGACAACACCGCCGCCGAAGCGGAGAAGCTCAGGTCGCGTTGACCACCTACCCGACCTCCGCGCGGCCCGTCCGCGCGGAGGAGCGGGGCGACCCTCCGCCTGCCCGCCGCCGAGGTGTTCTCTGGCGGATGCGCCGGAACTGGAGCGCGTACGTCTTCCTGTCCGTCCCGCTGCTGCTGTTCAGTGTCTTCACGGTGTTCGCGCTGCTTTTCGCGTTCTACCTGACGTTCCACGAGTGGAGCGCCCTGGAGCCGGAGACCCCCTACGTCGGGCTGCGCAACTACGAGGACATGGTCGCCGACGAGGGCTTCCGCGGGGCGATCGTCAACACCTTCTACTTCACCGCGGTGTCGGTGCCGTGCACCATGGCCATCGGGCTGCTGATCGCGCTGCTGCTCAACCTGCCGCTGCGGGCCCGCGGGCTGCTGCGGACGCTCTACTTCCTGCCCGTGGTCACCCCGTTCGTCGTGGTCGCGATCATCTGGAAGTGGATCTACAACGGCGATTTCGGGTTGCTCAACTACTACCTGCTCAAGACCCACGTGATTCAGCAGCCCCTGTTGTTCCTCGCGGACCAGAACCTGGCCATGCCCGCGGTGATCCTGATGAGCATCTGGTCCGGCGTCGGGTTCTCGATGGTGATCTACCTGGCGGCGCTCCAGGCCATCCCGGAGGACCTGTACGAGGCGGCCCGGGTGGATGGCGCGTCGGGACTGTCCCGGCTGCTCTACATCACCGTCCCGATGCTGCGACCGACCACCCTGTTCCTCGCGGTGATCGGCATCATCGGCGCGTTCCAGGTCTTCACCCAGATCTTCATCATGACCAGCGGCGGCCCGGCCGAGAAGACGACCACGGTCGTCTACTTCATCTACCTCGCCGCCTTCAAGTTCTACGAGTTCGGCTACGCCAGCACCTTGTCCTTCGGGCTGCTGGCCATCCTGCTGGTGTTCACCATCATCCAGCTGCAGATCTACCGCCGGGGGGACGCATGAGCGCCCCCACCGTCCCCGGGCCGACCGCGCCGGACCCCACCGCGGGGGGCCGGTCGGCCGACGTGACCCGGCCGCCTCGCCGTCGGCGCCGGTCCGGCTGGTACTGGCTCGCCTACGTCATCCTGGTCCCGTCGGCGATCCTGTTCGTCGCCCCCTTCGCCTGGCTGATCAGCGCGTCGTTCCAGAGCATCGGCGACATCTTCTCCTGGCCGGTGCACTGGCTCCCGGAGAACCCGACCACCGAGGGCTATCGGAAGTTCCTCGGCATCGGCCCACAGGTCAGCGACAGGGACGACAGTCCGGAGGCCTGGCGCTGGTTCGCCAACAGCATCTTCGTGGCCTCGTCGGTGACCGTGCTGCAGCTGTTCTTCAACTCCCTGGCGGCCTACGTGTTCGCCAAGCGGGAGTTTCCCGGCAAGAACGCGATCTTCCTGCTCTTCCTGGCCAGCATGATGATCCCGGGCCAGATCACGCTGATCCCCAACTATCTGGTGATCAAGCACATCCCGCTCTTCGGCGGCAACGACATCCTCGGCCAGGGCGGCTCCGGCTGGCTGGACAGCTACTACGGCCTGATCCTGCCCGGGTGCGTCAGCGCCTTCGGCATCTTCCTCCTCCGGCAGTACATGACCTCCATTCCCGACGAGCTGCTGGACGCGGCCCGGATCGACGGGGCGAACGAGTTCTCGATCTACTGGCGGGTGGTGCTGCCGCTCTGCGGCCCCGCCCTGGCGGCGACCGGCATCTTCACCTTCCAGGCGGCCTGGGAGGACTTCTTCTGGCCGCTGATCGTGGTCAGCAGCCCCGACAAGTACACCGCGCCGCTCGGGCTGGCGCTGTTCGTGGTCGACCGGCGCACCCAGTGGGACGTGCTGTTCGCCGGCTCGGTGATCGCCACCCTCCCGATGATCATCGTGTTCATCATCTTCCAGCGGCGGTTCATCCAGGGGATCTCGGTCAGCGGGCTCAAGGGCTGATGCGGGTCCGGGAGCGGGTCGAGGCGCTGCTCAGCGCCGGCGCGGGGATCCTGCGGCTGGAGCCGGCCTGGGTCGCCCGCGACTTCCTGCCGCCGGGGCGGCGGCTCGGCCTGCCCGAGGACGCGTACGACGTGGGCGAGCGGGGCGCGATCTGCGAGCGCTGGCTGGCCTCGACCACCCCGGCCGACAACCGGATCACGGTGCCCGACGAGGGCCTGTCGGCGGTCAGCACCGACGACGGGTCCCCCCTGCTGCTCCGCGACGCCGTCAGCGCGGCGCCGGAGCTGATCCTGGGCCGGGCGTACGCGGCGGCCCACCCCGGCGGGCTGGGCCGGCTGGCGAAGCTGTTCGACTACGCGGACCGGCTGCCGTTCCACATCCACCCGCCCCAGGCATACGCCGACCGGGTCGGCCGCAAGGCCAAGGACGAGGCGTACCACTTCCTGCCCGGGGCCGACCCGGGCGCCCATCCCGAGACGTTCCTGGGCGTGCTCCCGCACATCGCCGCCGGTCCGCGGGCGGAAGCCCTGCTGCCCTACCTGGAGGCTTGGGACTCCGACCTGATCCTGACCACCAGCCAGGCCTACCGGCAGGTCCCCGGCGAAGGGTTCGACGTGCGCTCGGGTGTGCTGCACGGACCGGGCACCGCGCTCACCCTGGAGCTGCAGGAGGACTCCGACGTGCTGTCGATGTTCCAGGCCCTGAACGCCGGCCGGATCATCAGCAAGGAGCTCCTCTACAAGGACGTGTCGGCGGCCGACCGGGCGCGGCAGGCGGAGCGGGCGCCGCTGGGCTTCGTGGACTGGGACCGCAACGGCGACCCGGACCTGTATGCGCACACCCACCTGGCGCCGGTGCCGGTGGACGGCGTGCCGGAGTGGGGCCGGCGGGACTGGGTGTTCTTCGGGAACGCGAAGTTCTGTGGGCAGCGGGTGACGGTCGGGCCGGGACGGACGGCCCGGATCGTCGAGCCGGGGGTCTACAGCGTGTTCGCCTGGTCGGGCGCCGGCACCTGGGGCGGTCACGACCTGGCCGGTGGCGAACCCGGCCGGGACGAGCTGCTGGTCGCCCACGACGCGGCCACCGCCGGCGTCGAGGCGGTCAGCTCCGGGGCCGAACCCCTGGTGGCCTATGTCCTCGCCGGCCCGGACCTGCACCCCGAGGCTGCGGACGTAGCCACACCGTGACCCCCGTCCTGCTCGACCTGGACCTGGCCATGGGCGCGCCCGGCAGCGACATCGACGACGGCTTCGCCTTGGCCCTGGCGGTGGCCGACCCGGAGATCGACCTCCGGCTGGTGACCACGGTCAGCGGCAACACCGACGCCGTGACCGCGACGACCCTGACCCTCGAGTTGCTCGACCGGCTCGGTGCACCGCCGGTGCCGGTGCACCGGGGCGCGACCCGGGCGCTGCTGCACCCGGCGAGCCGGTTCGGCTCCCTGCCCGAGGGGCTGCCCCCGCGGGCGCCGGCACCCGGCCACGGTGTGCTCGCCCTGGTCGAGACCGTTCGCGCCGCCCCCGGCGCCCTGACCCTGGTGGCCGTCGGGCCCCTGACCAACGTGGCGCTGGCGATGCTGCTCGAGCCCGGCTTCGCCGAGGCCCTCGGCGGTCTGGTGATCATGGGCGGGGTGTTCGCCGGCAGCACCGGGTCGGCGGCGATGCCGGGGGCGTTGAACGTGTGGCGCGACCCGGAGGCGGCCCCGCGCGTGCTGCCGAGGGGCGGCGTGGGCGCCTGGGTCGGACTCGACGTCACCCGCCGCGTGCGGTTGACCAGGGCCGAGGCGACGGCGATGGCCGCCGACCCGCACCCGTTCACAGCCTTCGCCGGGCAGTACTCGACCGCATGGATCGACCACCTGGCCGCAACCGAGGATCCGGGGACGGACTCCTGTGCGCTGCACGACCCGCTGGCCGTGGCCGCCGTGTCCCGTCCCGACCTGCTCCAGTTTGCCGACGTCGGCCTCGACGTCCAGCTCGACGGGGTCGCCCGCGGCGTGCTGGTCGCCGACCGCCACCCGCGGCCGGAGCGCGTCAACGCCCGGATCGCCGTCGACGTCGACCCGGCCGGCTTCGCCGACCACTTCCGGTCCTGCCTGAGCGGACTGGGATGAGCGCCGAGCGCCCGCTGCGGCTGGCGATCGTCGGGGCCGGGCAGCGGGGGATGACCTACGGCCGGGAGGCGGTGCTGACCGGCTCGGCGGTGGTCACCGCGGTGGCCGAGCCCCGGCCGGACCGGCGCGCGGCGGCCGCAGCCGAGTTCGGCGTTCCCGAGTGCTGGACGGTGGCCGCCTGGACGGACCTGGCGGGGCGGGCCGATCTCGAGGTGGACGCGGTCGTGGTGGCGACGCCCGACCGGCTGCACACCGCCCCGGCGCTGGCGTTCCTGGACCGCAGGTTGCCGTTGCTGCTGGAGAAGCCGATGGCCCCGACCGAGGACGAGGCCGAGCAGATCGTGGCCGCCGCGGAGCGGGCCGGCGTCCTGGTGTGCGTGGCGCACGTGCTGCGCTACTCGGCGTACACCACCACGGTCAAGCAGGCCCTGGCGGAGGGCGCCATCGGCGAGGTCGTGTCGGTGGAGCATCTGGAGCCGGTCGGCTGGTGGCACTACGCCCACTCCTACGTCCGCGGCAACTGGCGGCGGGAGGACGAGTCGAGCTCGATGCTGATGGCCAAGTGCTGCCACGACATCGACT
>CAXTVE010000029.1:0-15510 GCA_964247485.1 uncultured Propionibacteriaceae bacterium | reverse complement strand
ACCCGAACGGACGTCGAAGTCGCTGACCGCTGAACAGGCCGACGACGTGCTCACCAAGACTGCCCCCGACTGGCTGCACCCCTACATCGTCGTGTCGCTGGTCACGGAGGCGCGGATCGAGGAGCTGCGCGCCCTGCGCTGGGAGCATGTGCCATCTCGACCCCGCCAGCGGGCCGCCGCACCTCGAAGTATGGCGGTCGGTGCGATCCCACGGCGACACCAAGACCCGTAAGTCCCGACACACCCTCGCGCTGTCCGGGCTGTGCGTCGACGCCCTCCGCGCCCAGCGGGTGCAGCAAGTCAAGGACCGGCTGGGGGCGGGGGAGCAGTGGCGGGAGAGTGGCTTGGTCTTCGCGACCCAGGTCGGCACCGTCATGGATGCCGCGAATGTCCGTCGTGGTCTGCGCCGCGCGCTCCGCCTGGTGCCCGGCCTAGACCCGGCTAGTTGGACGCCGCGCGAGCTACGGAACTCGTTCGTGTCGCTCCTCTCGGACGCCGGGGTGTCTCTGGAAGAGATCGCGCGGCTGGTCGGGCACAGCGGCACCAACGTCACCGAACTCGTCTACCGCCACCAGATCCGCCCCGTCATCGAGACCGGCGCAACCATCATGGACCGGCTTTTCGGGAAGGGGCCCCTCGGGTGCGTAGTCACCCAGATAGTCACTCAACGGGCCAGGCGGCTTCCATACGGCGACGGCCGCAGTGCTGCTGACCAGGGTCTTTTACTGGTCGGGGTGACAGGATTTGAACCTGCGACCTCTTCGTCCCGAACGAAGCGCGCTACCAAGCTGCGCCACACCCCGTGGCATGAGCCTCGCAGAGTCTAGCCCATCTCGGCGCCGCCGCCGGACCGAGTTGCGAGGGCAGGGTGCAGGATTTCGAGTGGTCTACCAATCAGGATCGTTCACGCTGAGGCGACCAGGGTCAGCAGGGTCGCCTCGGGCGGGCAGGCGAAGCGGATCGGGGCGAAGGGCGAGGTGCCGAGGCCGCCGGAGACGTGCAGCCAGGCCGTCCGAGCGTCGGACGAGTGCGATGAAAGCCCCTTGACCCGGGCCGTGTCCAGGTCGCAGTTGGTCACCAGGGCGCCGACGCCCGGGACGCAGACCTGGCCGCCGTGGGTGTGCCCGGCCATGATCAGGTCGTGCCCGTCGGCGGTCATGGCGTCGAGGACCCGCAGGTAGGGGGCGTGGGTGACCCCGACGGCGACGTCGACGGCCGTCCGGTCGACCGGGCCGCTCACGGACGCGTAGTGGTCCCGCTTCAGGTGGGCGTCGTCGGTGCCCCGGAAGCCGAACCGCACCCCGCGTACCGCCAGCGTGGCTTCCACACTGGTGAGGTCGACCCAACCGCGCTCGGTGAAGGCCCGGCCGAGGGCCGGCCAGGGCAGCTGCCGGGGTCCGGGATCGGGCGTCCGTTCCCGCTCGGTCAAGTAGCGCAGCGGGTTCCGCAGCGTCGGCGCGTAGTAGTCGTTGGACCCCCAGACGTAGACGCCCGGCACGTCCAGCAGCCGCCCGAGCACCCGCAGCACATACGGCACCGCGTCCGGGTGCGAGAGGTTGTCACCGGTGTTGACCACCAGGTCGGGCTCCAGGGCCGCGAGCCGGGAGACCCACCGCTGCCGGGCCCGCTCGTACGGGGTCAGGTGCAGATCGGAGATGTGCAGGACGCGGATGGGCGCCGTGCCCACCGGCAGGACGGGCACCTCGACGCGACGCAGCCGGTAGGCGTCCTTCTCATACAGCCCGGCGTACGCCAGCGCGGCCCCGCCGAGCGCGCCGGACGCGAGCAGCACACGGGCAACGGTAGGCACCCAGCCGGGCGGGGCAGACATAACCAGCAGGCTACAAGTGCGTGGCCCTGACACACTGGTGCGCATGTCCGACCCGATCAACCTCAAGGACCGCCTCCGCGCCGACCTCACCACCTCGATCAAGGAGCGCGACAAGCTGCGGTCCGGCACCATCCGGATGGTGCTGTCAGCCATCAGCGAGGCCGAGGTCGCCGGAACCGAGGCTCGTGAGCTGACCGACCAGCAGGTGCTCGACGTGGTGATCCGCGAGGCCAAGAAGCGGCGCGAGGCCGAGGAGGCGTACGCCGCCGCCGGCCGGGCCGAGCTGGCCGAGCGGGAGCAGGCCGAGGCGACGGTGCTCGCCGACTACCTCCCGCAGCCGCTCAGCGCTGACGAGATCGCGGCCATCGTCACCGATGCCATCGCCGGCACCGGGGCCGCCGAGCTGGGTCCGCGAGGGATTGGCAAGGTGATGGGTGTCGTCACGCCGAAGACCAAGGGCAAGGCCGACGGGTCAGCGGTGGCCGCCGAAGTCCGCCGCCAGCTGGGCTGAGAACCCGGCCGATCACCGCACGACCACCGAAGCCTCAGCCGCCAGCGGCTGAGGCTTCAATTGGTGAGAGGAGCGCCTAGCGCGGTCCTGGAGGGCCGCCGGGCGGCTTGTTCTCCTTCTCTTCCTCTTTCTTCTTCTTTTCTTCTTCCCGCCGTTCGCGCTCCGCTTCCTCCCGCAGACGCTTCTCCTCCGCGAGCACGGCCGGGTCGGGTCCCTTCGAGCGGAGCAGGGCGATCGTGCCGAATTCGGCGATGGTCTGGCCCGGGCCCGGCGACCAGCCGACGAACTCGTTGTTCGGCTTGTCGCTCCACACGTACTCGGTCACCACCGAGAAGCCGGCATCCTCCAGCTTCCGCTGGGCTGCGAAGACCCCGAGGTTGCCCACGTAGGGCACCGACACCTGACGACCGAACTCGACCTCACGCGGCGGCGCCTTGAAGGAGGTGTTCGGCACCCGCTTGAGGTACTCGGTCATCACCGGCTTCCAGATCAGCATGCCGGAGTCACCGCTGCCCGAGCCCTCCAGAGTGATATCGCTGGACGGGACCTGGTACCGGGTGACGCCGCTTCCCTTGTACGGCTTGCCCTTGCGCCGCTCCGCCTTGCTGAAGGGCACCTTGGTGTTGTCGATCGAGATCATGGCCACCCCGGCCACCTCCGGGGTGTAACCGGCGAACCAGACCGCCTCAGCGCTGTTGATCGTCCCGGTCTTGCCGGCGATGTCACCCTCGAAGGGCACTTTGGCCCGCTTCCCGGTCCCGTTGTCGACGACCGACTTGAGGATCTTGTTGACCCCATCGGCCACCTTCTGGTCCATCACCCGCTTGCAGTTGGAATCCAGCGGCTTCAGCTTCTTGCCGGTCCGGGTGGTGATCGCGGAGATGATGACCGGGTCGCAGTGGATGCCTCGGGCGGCCACCGTCGCGTAGGCCTCGGCCACCGACAGCGGGCTGACCTCGGCCGTGCCCAGGGTGAACGACGGCTTGTCCTGGAACATCTCGACGACGTCCGGCGGCTCCTGCCCGATCGGATAGCCCAGCTTGATGCCCATCTTCTTCGCCATCTTGGTCACTCGGCACATGCCGGTGGTCATGGCGAGCTGGATGAAGTACGTGTTGACCGAGTACTCCGCAGCTTCGGTCATGGCGATGGTTCTGTCGTGTCCACCGACGGAGTTTTTGACCCGGAACTTCCCGTACACCGGCTGGCTCCCGTTGCAGGTCTGGAACCGCTTCCCGCTGAAGTCCATCGGCGATGCCGCGTTGAACTTCTTGCTGATCGGAACGCCCTTCTCCAGGGCGGCGGCCAGCGTGAACAGCTTGAAGGTGGAGCCGGCCTGGTACCCCTGGATGCCGCCCATCTCCGGCTCCACCGACAGGTTGTAGTCGGTCTCGCCCTTCTTCTTGTCGTAACCCTTGACGGGCCGGCTCTGGGCCATGGCGACGATCAGCCCGGTGCCCGGCTGGATCATGTTCATCGTCGAGATGAGGGGGTCGCGCGGCCCGACCACGTTGGCCACGTTCTTCTCGGCCAGCTCCTGACTCTTCGGGTCGATCTTCGTCTCGATCGTCAGCCCGCCCCGCATGAGCAGATCCTCCCGCTCCTCGGGGGTCTTGCCGAGGCTGGGGGTCTTCAGCAGGGATCGCTTGACGTAGTCACACAGGAACGGGAACTTCGCGCCCAAGCAGCCGTTGCGGGTCCGCTTGACCTTGTCCTGGTCGAAGCGGACCTTCTTGGCCTTGCGGGCCTGGTCGACCGTGATCAGGCCGACCTCGGCCATCCGGTTCAGCACGACGTCGCGGCGGTCCAGGGCGGCACTGGGGTTCCTGACCGGGTTGATGCTGTACGGGTTCTGCACGATCCCGGCGAGCATCGCGGCCTGGGCCAGGCTCAGGTCTCTCGCCCCGACCCCGAAATAGAAGCGACCCGCGGCCTCCACCCCGTACGCGCCGTTGCCGTAGTAGGCGATGTTCAGGTAGCGCTCGAGGATCTCGTCCTTGCTGAACTTCTTCTCCATCGCGATGGCGTACCGCAGCTCACGGATCTTGCGCTCCAGCGTGGGGGCCTGGGCGTCCTTGACGCAGTTCTCCGGGTTGCTCTGCTTCTGGCACTCGACGATCTGCACCATCTTCACGTACTGCTGGGTGATCGAGGAGCCGCCCTGCACGTCATCGCTGGTGGTGTTGCGGATCAGGGCCCGCAGCGTGCCCTTGAAGTCCAGCGCACCGTGCTCGTAGAAGCGATGGTCCTCGATGGCCAGCTGGGCCTGCCGCATCACCGGCGCGATGCTCTTCAGCGGCACCACGACCCGGTTCTCGGCGAAGAAGCGGGCCAGCACCTTGCCGTTGGCCATCTTCACCGTGGACCGGACGGGTGGGGTCGGCGTACGCAGCTCGGCCGGCAGGTTGTCCAGCTCGGCGGCAGCGGCGCGACCGCTCACCCCGGCCATGCCGGCGAACGGGATGAACAGACCGGCCACCAGGACGCCGGCCAGCACGCTGACGAGGACGAACATGATCAGCGAGTACGCGACGCTCCCCATGCGTCGTGGCGTAAAGGGCATGCGCCCCAGGGTACGGGAGGCCTCAGACCAGCACGAATCGAGCGTTTATACCAGATTCGCTACGGTCGGGCATCCACCGGGGCGATTCGTGCCCCAGTTGGTCACGAAACGGAAAATATCGCACTCCGAACTCTAGCCAGCTCCGAACAGGCCTTCGTAGCATCCCTAGTGCCGTACCAACGGGCCGGGGAAAGCCCGGTACGGCTATCTGTTCGTTCCAAGGGGAGTAGCAGCGTGACTGCAATGCAACGAGATGACTGGACCATGCGCGCCAAGTGCAGGGGCATGGAGGACGCCCTGTTCCCGGAGGCGTCGGATCAGAAGCGGGCCCGCCTGCTCTGCTCCGGGTGCCCGGTGCGGAGCCAGTGCCTGGCCGAGGCCCTCGACAACCGGATCGAGTGGGGCATCTGGGGCGGGATGACGGAACGGGAGCGCCGGCTGCTGCTGCGCCAGCGGCCCGACGTCACCTCCTGGAGTGCCGTGCTGATGCCGAAGCCGGAGCCGCCGGTCGACGGGGGTCAGTCCTTGTCGGCCAAGAGGTCGCCGACCCGGCGCAACGCGCTGAGGTCGGTCACGTCGGTCGGCAACGCCTGAACCACCGTCTGGGCCACCCCCGGACGGGACGCGGCGAAGCGGCTCATCTGCCGGGCCTCGGCCTCGATCAGCCGCATCAGGCTGGCGTGCCGGCGTAACGCTTCGGTCTCGACGGCGTACGCGCTCGGGTCGAGGTCCTCAGCCAGCGCGAGCGCACGGACCGGTGAGATGTCCAGCGTGGTGGCGTGGACCCGGTTGAGCACCAGTCCGGAGAGCGGCATCCGCTCTTCGGTCAGTCGGTCGATGAAGTACGCGGCCTCGCGCAGGGCGTCGCGCTGCGGCGTGGCCACCACCAAGAAGGTGGTGTGCCGCGACGACAGCAGCGCGAACGTGCTGGTCGCCCGCTGCCGGAACCCGCCGAAGAGCGCCTCGAAGGCGGTGACGAACGTCTGCACGTCGCGGATGATCCCGGCGCCGAGCACCTTGGTCATCACGGCCGACACGATGGTGAAGCCCACGCTCATCAGCCGCAGCGGGCCGCGGGCCGGGGCGAGCAGCAGGCGCAGGAAGCGGCCGTCGAGCAGCCGGCTCAGGTGCTCGGGCGCGTCCAGGAAGTCCAGCGCCGAGCGGGCCGGCGGGGTGTCCACCACGATCAGGTCCCAGCGGCCGTCGGCCTGGGCCGCACTGTGCAGCTGGCCCAGCTTCTCCATGGCCATGTACTCCTGGGTCCCGGAGAAGGACGAGGACAGCGCCTCGTAGAACGGGTTGGCCAGGATGGCCGCGGCCTTGTCGGGCGCGGAGTGAGCGACCACCACGTCGTCGAAGGTGCGCTTCATGTCCAGCATCATCGCGTCGAGGCTGCCGCCGTTGGTTCGAGCGTCGATGCCGGCCACCGGGCGGGGCGTGTTGTCCAGCTCGCCGAGGCCGAGGGACTGGGCCAGCCGGCGGGCCGGGTCGATGGTCAGCACCACGACCTTGCGCCCCGCCTCGGCCGCCCGCACTGCGATCGCCGCGGACGTGGTGGTCTTGCCGACCCCGCCGGCGCCGCAGCAGATGACGATCTCGTTGTCCCGGTCGCCGATGATCGTGTCCAGGTCGAGGAAGGGTGTGGTCACTCAGGCCGCCGCTTCCAGGTCGAGCTGCAGTCGCAGCGCGTCGGCGATGACGAACACCGCGCCCTCGTCGACGCCCATCGGATCGAGCTCGATCGCGGCGATCGGCAGCCCCAGCCCGGTGAGCCGGCGGTGCCGTGACTGCTGCGCACCTGTCCGGTCCGCCTCGACGGCGAACTCGGCCGCCAGCGCCGCGTTCTGGGTGCGGGTCAGGCCCGGGACGTTGAGGGTCAGGGCGCCGTGCGCGGCGGCGGTGAGCTGCTCTGGCTCCAGCGGGCTCGAGCTGACCATGTTCTCGATCACCGTGCCGACCTGGATGCTCGTCGGCCGCAGCGCGGTGACAGCCTCCTCGGTCTCGGTGACCGGCATGTCCTCCAGCAGGGTGACCAGGTGCACCACGGTAGTCGTCGAGCGCAGCATGCGCATGATCGAGTCGGCCTGGTTGCGGATCGGCCCGACCCTCGCCAGTCCGGAGACGGCATCGTGCACGTTGAGGAACTGGGCGATCCGGCCGGTCGGCGGGGCGTCGACCACGACGGCGTCGTACGCGTTGGCGTTGCGTTTCTCGCCCCGTCGGACCGCCTCGTACACCTTGCCGGTGAGCAGCACGTCGCGGAGCCCCGGAGCGATGGAGGTGGCGAAGTCGACGGCGCCGAACCTGTCCAGCGCCCGACCGGCGAGGCCGAGGTGGTAGAAGGTCTCGAGGTACTCCAGCAGCGCGTCCTCGGCGTCGATGGACAGGCCGAAGACGCTGCCGCCGGACGGGGTGCGGCTGATCCGCCGCTCCTCGTCGCCGACCAGCTCGGGCACCTCGAACAGCTCGGCGATCCCCTGGCGGCCCTCGACCTCGCAGAGCAGGACGCGGCGGCCGCTGGTGGCCAGTGCGCAGGCCAGCGCGCCGGCGACGGTGGTCTTGCCGACGCCGCCCTTGCCGCTGACGATGTGCAGGGTGTGCCGCGGGGGACTGCTCACGGCAGGTCCGTGACGGTAATGCTGGAATGGGCTTTGTAGCGGCGGTTGATGGCGATCAGGTTGGCGGTGAAGGCCTCGACCTGGCCGGCGTTGCGCAGCCGGCCGGCGTAGATGCCCCGGGCGCCGGGGATGGCCGTGGCCAGCTCGCACACCTGCTCCACCGCGTCGCGGTCCTCGCCGAGGACCAGCACGTCGCCCTCGAGGTGGTCCACCTCCGGGTCGTCGAGCAGGACCGCGGACAAGGGGTGGAAGGCGGCGACGACAGTCGACCCGGGCAGGATCTGCTGCGCCTCCTGGGCGGCCGAGCCGGCCTCGACATCGAGCGGGAAGGGGCCCTGCTTGTCGAAGCCGAGCGGGTTGACGCAGTCGACCACAATCTTGCCGGCCAGCTCGGTCTGGACCGAGCGGAGCAGCTCGGCGTGCCCGTCGTAGGGCACGGTGACGATGACCAGGTCGGCGTCGCGGGCCGTGGTCGCGTTGTCCGCCCCGCTCACCTGGCCGAGGTCGGCGTAGGCGGCGGCGACCTCCTCCGCGCGCTCGGCGCTGCGGCTGCCGATGATCACGGGGTGGCCGGCCGCGGCGAGGCGGCGGGTGAGACCTCGGCCCTGGGGTCCCGTCCCACCCAGGATGCCGATGGTCATGGGCCCGATAGTAGTGGCCGGGCGCGGACTGTCAGTGGGCTCCGATAGGACTGAGGCATGACGGAGACGACAGTGGATCGGCCGCGGATCGGGTACGACATGGTGGTGCTGGACACCGACGACCCGCCGCGGCTGGCCGAGTTCTACACTGCGCTGCTCGGCTGGGAGGTCGAGCAGGCCGACGACGACTGGATCACCATCCGCGGTGGTTCCGACGCCCGGATCGCCTTCCAGCTGGCGATCGACCACAAGCCGCCGACGTGGCCGGACAATGCCGTGCCGCAGCAGTACCACTTCGACTTCGCCGTCGACGACATGGACGCCGCCGAGGAGTACGCCATCTCGATCGGCGCCCGACCGGTCGAGGGGCCCGAGAAGTCCGACGGCTTCCGGGTGTTCCTCGACCCGTCCGGGCACCCGTTCTGTCTGTGTCGTTGACGTCCTCATAGGTTGGGGTCATGACCAAGTGGGAGTACCTGACCGCGCCCTTGCTGGTGCACTCGACCAAGCAGATCCTGGACAACTTCGGCACTGACGGGTGGGAGCTGGTCCAGGTGGTGCCGGGTCCCAACCCGGGCAGCCTGGTGGCCTACTTCAAGCGACCGCTCTCGTCGTGAGCGTCCCCTCGGAGCAGCTGGCACGACTGGGGCTGACGCTTCCCCCGGTGCCCGCGCCGGTGGCGGCGTACGTCCCGGCCGTCCGGGTGGGCGACTTGGTCTTTACCTCCGGCCAGTTGCCCTTCGTGGACGGCAGGCTCCGAGCGACCGGGCTGGTCGGGGACGGTGTCGACCCAGAAGAGGCGTACGCCTGCGCCCGGGTCGCGGTGCTCAACGGGTTGGCGGCGGCCGCCGAGGCGGCGGGTGACGTGGATCGGATCGCCCGGATCGTCAAGGTCGTCGTCTTCGTCGCGAGTGCGCCGGGCTTCAGCGGTCAGCCGCAGGTGGCCAACGGGGCGAGCGAGGTGCTCGGGCAGATCTTCGGCGACGCGGGCACGCACGCCCGGAGTGCGGTCGGGGTCTCCGCCCTGCCGAGGGGAGCGCCGGTCGAGGTCGAGCTGGTGGTCGCCGCCGGGGCGCAGCCGACGATCCAGCCGTTGTAGGGGCAGCGGTCGGATGCCGACGCATTCGCTCGACGTCCTGGCTCGGTTGACGCCGTGCCTGCCGGAGCGGCTGGTCGCCCGGGCGGCGGCCTGGGCCGCCGGGTCGGTTCCGGTCGAGCCGGTGCCGGCGGCGAGCGTCGTGCTGTTGCGGGGCAGCGATGCCGGGCTGGAGACGTTCCTGCTGCACCGGCACGCCCGGATGGCGTTCGCCGCGTCGATGGTGGTCTTCCCGGGCGGGGGTGTCGACCCGGCTGACCGCGTGCACCCGGACGTGCTCCTGCGCTGCGCCGTGCGCGAGACCGAGGAGGAGACCGGCGTACGCCTGAGGCCGGAGCTGCTGCGGCCGTGGGCGCACTGGGTCACCCCCGAGTTCGAGCCGCGGCGCTACGACACCTTCTTCTACGTGGCCGAGATGCCGGTCGGCCAGCAGGCCGACGACCGGTCGGGCGAGACCGACCGGGCCGGATGGGCCACCCCCGCCGCCGCGCTCACCGACGAGCGGGCCGGGCGCATCGGCCTGATGCCGCCGACCCTGTCGATCCTGCTGGAGCTGGCTGACCTCGGCTCGTTGGCCGCGGTCCGGGCGGCGGCCGCCGGTCGGGTCGTCGAGCGGGTGCTGCCGGAGCTGATCGAGGACCGCGGTGCCTGGCGCTTCAGCTATCCCCGGCCGGGGGGAGCGACATGAGTGCGCCTCACCTCCGACTGGTGCGGGCGCCCAACCCCGGGCCGATGACGCTGGACGGCACGAACTCCTGGCTGATCGGCGACCCGGCCGCCGGTCCGGTGGTCGTGGTCGACCCCGGGCCCGCGGTCCCGGCGCACCTCGACGCCCTGCTCGCCGCCGCGCCCCGCGGGATCGACACCATCGTGCTCACCCACCGACACCTGGACCATTCCGAGAGCGCGGCCGACCTCGCCCGGCGGGCCGGGTGCGGCGTACGGGCGGCTGACCCGGCGCTGGTGGTCGGACCGGACGGGCTCGCCGAGGGGGACCGGCTCGAGGTCGCCGGTGCTGTGCTGTCCGCGGTCTCGACCCCGGGCCACACCAGCGACTCGATGTCCCTGCTGCTGACCGGCGACGGCGGGACGGTCCGGCTGCTGAGTGGGGACACGGTGCTGGGCCGGGGGACGACGGTGATCGCCCACCCCGACGGCGACCTGGGCGCCTATCTGGCGTCCCTGGTCCGGCTGCGGGACCTGGTCGCCGAGCAGCAGGTGCTCGAGGTGCTGCCCGGGCACGGCCCGGTGGTCACCGACCCGGCGGGCTGCGCCGGCGCGGTCGCGGTCACCAGGGGTACGCCGGCCGGGGCCGGCCAGGAAGCGTGGCGGCGTCGGCACCGTGATCGCTGCCGCGGCGCTGGCCGCCGTGATCGGCGCCGGCGCCGGGATCGGGTCCTACGCCACCCTGGTCGCCGATCGCGGGTCGGTCGCCACCCCGATCAGCGTCACCACCGCACCGGCCTCGCAGGCTCCGGCGGCGGACGGCACCGTCGCCGCGGCGGCGGCCAAGATCCAGCCGTCGGTGGTCACCATCGCCGTCGAGTCGGGCAGCGGCGACGGCGTCGGCAGCGGAGTGGTGCTGGACGACGAGGGCCACATCCTGACCAACAACCACGTGGTCGAGGGCGCCGGGTCGGCGGGCACGGTCACGGTGATCTTCGCCGACGGCAGGACGGCCCGGGCCGAGGTGACCGGCACCTCGGCCAGCAACGATCTCGCGGTGGTCAAGGTCGACGGTGTGCAGGACCTGGTGCCGGCGGCCTTCGGTGAGTCCCGGTCCCTGCAGGTCGGGCAGTCCGTCGTCGCGGCCGGCGCGCCGCTCGGGCTGACCGAGTCGATCACCAGCGGGATCGTGTCCAACACCGCCCGGCCGGTGCGCTCGGGTGACAACGGCGACGCGGTCTACCTGGCCGTGCAGACCGACGCGGCGATCAACCCGGGCAACTCGGGCGGCCCGTTGGTCGACCTGAGTGGCTCGGTGGTCGGCATCAACTCCTCGATCGCCACCACCGGCGGCAGCAGCACCGGACAGCAGTCGGGCAGCATCGGCATCGGTTTCGCCATCCCGTCGGACCTCGCGGTCCGGGTGGCCAGCGAGATCATCGCGGACGGCAGCTCGACCGACTCCGCCCTGGGCGTCAACGTCGGTGGGAACGACTCCTCGGCCGCCTCCACCGGCGTCACGCTGCAGGACGTCACCGCCGGCGGGGCCGCGGCCGCCGCGGGCTTGCGGACCGGTGATGTGGTGACGAAGCTCAACGACTTCGAGACCACCAGCCCGGACGGGCTCATCGCGGCGGTCCGCTTCTACGCCCCCGGCACTGACGTACGGATCACCTACACCCGCGACGGCGGCGACCCGCAGACGGTGACCGCCACCCTCGGCAGCAAGTGAGCCCATTCTTGGGCGTAACTGTGCACTCCTCGCCCATCGGTGGCCACTCCCGGTGGGCGAGAAGTCCACGATGACCCGTAGGTCTCCGCCCCGAGTAGCCCAGCCCACCCAGCACACCTTCCGGGTGCTCAGCACAGGTTGGAACCTGGGCTGAGCAACCGAAACCTATGCCGGCATAGGTTTCAGTCGGTGGGGTGATGGCCTAACGGGCGCGGCGCTGGACGCGTTCGACGTCGAGGATGGTCACCGAGCGGGGCTCGAGGCGGATCCAGCCGCGGGCGGCGAAGTCGGCCAGCGCCTTGTTGACCGTCTCCCGCGAGGCGCCGACCAGCTGGGCGAGCTCCTCCTGGGTCAGGTCGTGGTGCACGTGCACGCCGTCGTCGGCCCGGTCGCCGAAGCGCTTGGCGAGCTCCAGCAGCTGCTTGGCCACCCGCCCCGGCACGTCGGAGAACACCAGGTCGGCGACCACGTCGTTGGCCCGCCGGAGTCGCGCCGCCATCTGACCCAGCAGACCCTGGGCCACCTCGGGCCGGCCGGTCAGCCAGCTCATCAGCTCCTCGTGCTCAAGGGTGCGGATCTCCGAGGCGGTGACCGCCGTCGCCGTGCTCGAGCGCGGTCCGGGGTCGAAGACCGACAGCTCACCGAACATCTGCCCCGGCCCGAGCACGGCCAGCAGGTTCTCCCGGCCGGCGGACCCGCTGCGCCCGAGCTTGATCTTGCCGCTGACCACGATGTAGAGCCGGTCCTCGAGGTCGCCCTCCCGGAACAGCACCTCACCCTTGTTCAGCCGGATGGTCCCCATGGCCGAGGACAGGGCCCGGGCCGCCTCATCCTCGAGGCGGGCGAACAGGGGTGCCTTCTTCAGGACGTCGGGGTCCACGCGGGTACCTCCTTGGTCAGCCCGGCGAGCGCAAATCTACTCCGAGTGCTACCCGCGCGTCAGGACCTGACGCAGGCGCGCTGGGTAGGGTCGAAGCCATGCCGGTCAGCGAGGTCCCGACCCGACCCGACATCTCTCGGACCGCGCTGGTCCGCCGGGCCCGGACGATCAACCGCCAGCTGGCCGAGACCTACCCCGACGCCCACTGCGAGCTCGACTTCACCACCCCGCTGGAGCTGCTGGTCGCCACCATCCTGTCTGCGCAGAGCACCGACAAACGGGTCAACACCGTCACCCCGATCGTCTTCGCGCGCTATCCCGACGCGGCCGCATACGCCGGGGCCGACCGGACCGAGCTCGAGCAGCTCATCACGCCCACCGGCTTCTTCCGGGCCAAGACCGACAGCCTGATCAAGCTGGGTGCGGCCCTGGTCGAGCGCTTCGACGGCGAGGTGCCGAACACCATGGCGGGCCTCGACTCGCTCCCCGGGGTGGGCCGCAAGACCGCCAACGTCGTGCTCGGCAACGCGTTCGGCATCCCGGGCATCACCGTCGACACCCACTTCGGTCGACTGGTCCGCCGGTTCGGCTGGACCACCGAGACCGACCCGGACAAGGTCGAGGCCGAGGTGGGCGCGCTGTTCCCGCCCCGGGACTGGACCCAGCTCTGCCACAACGTGATCTGGCACGGCCGCCGGCGCTGCCACGCCCGCAACCCGGCGTGCGGAGCCTGCCCGGTCGCCCGCTGGTGCCCGTCGTTCGGCGAGGGTGAGACCGATCCGAAGAAGGCAGCCAAGCTGGTGCGGGAGCCCCGGGGATGAGAGACCGTTCTGAGGGTCCGGGGGTCCAAGGGGGTCGTCCCCCTTGCTGACACGTACCCGGCGGGTCGCCCTGGTGCTCGCCGCCCTGTTGGTCCTGGCCGGCTGCACCGGTACGCCGGAACCGGAGCTGCCGGTCTCGACCGTCTCGCCGAGTGAGCTGGCCCGGGCGAAGGAGGAGGCCAGGATCGCCGACTGCCCGCCGTCCGACCCGGGCGTCGGATCGGTGTCGGCGGGTCTGCCCGACCTGACTCTCGGTTGCCTCGGCGGGGGGCGCGACGTAAGACTGGCCGGCCTGCGGGGCCAGCCGATGATGATCAACATCTGGGCGCAGTGGTGCGGGCCGTGCCGGGAGGAGGCTCCCTTCCTCACCGAGGTGGCGAACGCCAACGACTCGGACCTGGTGATCATGGGTATCGACTACGCCGATCCGTTGCCCGACTGGGCCATCGAGTTCGCCCGGCTGTCGACGTGGCGGTACCCGCAGCTGGTCGACCAGGACAAGGTGCTGTCCGGGCCGCTGCAGCTGAGCGGTCCGCCGGTGACGCTGCTGGTCCGGCCGGACGGCACCATCGCGTACCGGCACAACGGCCCCTTCCGTTCCACCGACCAGATCCGCGCCGAGGTCCGCGAGCACCTGGGGGTCAGCCTGTGACGGTCGACGGCCTCGCCCGCCCCGCGTGGCTGGGTCCGTTGACCGATGCGCTCGCGGACCCCGCCGCGTCGGCCCCGGTGGTTGCCCTCCGGCCCGGGGTCGGTGCCCGCGCGGCCGCGGTCCTGGTCCTGATCAGTTCCGGCGCCGGTGCGGCCGACGGGGACGACCCCCGTGAGCCCCCGAAGGGCGTCGAGGTCTTGTTCGTCGAGCGGCCCACCACCATGCGCACCCACGCCGGGCAGATCGCCTTCCCCGGCGGCGCGGCGGACGCGGGCGATGCCGACCTGGCCGGCACCGCGCTCCGGGAGGCCAACGAGGAAGTGGGCGTGGACCCGGGCGACGTCGAGGTGCTCGGTCAGCTGCCGCCGGCCCACGTCGACGTCAGCGGGTTCGATGTCACCGCAGTGGTGGGCTGGTGGGCCCGGCCCGCCCCGGTCGTGGCCGTCGACGCCCGCGAGGTGGCCTCGGTGCTGGTGGTACCGGTCGCCAGGCTGGTCGACCCGGCCAACCGGGCCAGGGTGCACCACCCGTCGGGCTACACCGGCCCGGCGTTCGCGATCGACGGGCACCTGATCTGGGGGCTGACCGCCCACCTGCTCGACGGCGTACTCACCCTGGCCGGCTGGCAGCAGCCGTGGGACACGAGCCGGACCCTGGAGATCCCGGCCCGCTATCTGACCGGCCGACCCGACCGCGGAGGACCTGATGCCCACTGACGACCTGCGCACCCGCTGGGCGGAGCTGATGCCCGAGCAGCCCGAGATGGGCGAGGACCTGATCCGCCGTTACGCCGAACCGCACCGGCGCTACCACACCCTCGAGCACCTGGAGGCGGTGCTGAGCTGGGTCGACGAGCTGGCCAGCGGCCGCGAGGACCTGTATCTGGTCCGGCTGGCCGCCTGGTTCCACGACGCGATCTACGACATGCCGCCGCGGGAGCTGACCAACGAGGAGGCCTCGGCCCGGCTGGCCATCCGCACCCTGGCCCGCGCCGGGCTGGAGCAGGAGGACCTGACCCAGGTCGCCCGGTTGGTCCGGCTGACCGAGAGCCACGTGCCGGGCTCCCGCGACCGGGAGGGCGAGCTGCTCTGCGACGCGGACCTGGCCATCCTCGCGGCGCCGCCCGCCGCGTACGACGGTTATGTGCGCGCCGTCCGGGAGGAGTACGCGGCGGTGCCGGAGGAGCAGTTCCTCGCCGGGCGGCTCCAGGTGCTGACCGACCTGGCCGGCCGCGAGCTGTTCCGGACCGGGAAGGGCCGCCGGCTGATCCCGGCTGCGCGGGGCAACCTGGAGCGGGAGATGGCGGCCCTGATCGACCAGCTCGGGCCCGTGGCAGGATCCACCGCATGAGCCATCCAGACGGCCTAGGGGGGACGGCCCCCCTCGAACGCCCCGCCACGCGTGGCGTGGACCGGCCCGACGACTGGTGGAAGACCTCGGTCGTCTACCAGATCTACCCGCGGTCGTTCGCCGACAGCAACGGCGACGGCACCGGCGAC
>CAXTVE010000028.1:6792-15556 GCA_964247485.1 uncultured Propionibacteriaceae bacterium | reverse complement strand
CTGCTGGACTGCGCCGAGCTGATCACCCGCCAGGACGGCGTTCAGCACCTCGTCGACGACACCCTGGCCCGGACCCGGCAGCGCAAGGCGCTCGGCCCCGTCGGCGCCCTCGAGCGGGTGGTCCACCGGGCCCTGACCGGCGCCGCCCCCCTGCGGCGGCGGCGCGAGCCCGACGTCCGGCTCAACCCGAAGTACACCTTCGAGACCTTCGTCATCGGCAGCTCCAACCGGTTCGCCCACGCGGCGGCGGTCGCGGTGGCCGAGAGCCCGGGCAAGTCCTACAACCCGCTGACGATCTACGGCGACTCAGGACTGGGCAAGACCCACCTGCTGCACGCGCTGGGGCACTATGTGCGCTCCTACTTCGACCGGGTGCGGGTGCGCTACGTGTCGACCGAGGAGCTCACCAACGACTTCATCAACGCGATCAGCCAGAACAAGGGGGTGGAGTTCCGGCGGCGCTACCGCGACGTGGACGTGCTGCTGATCGACGACATCCAGTTCCTGGAGGGCAAGGAGCAGACGCAGGAGGAGTTCTTCCACACCTTCAACACGCTGCACAACGCGCAGAAGCAGATCGTGATGACCTCCGACCGGCCGCCCAAGCTGCTGGAGAACCTGGAGCCGCGGCTGCGCAGCCGGTTCGGCTGGGGGCTGATCACCGACGTGCAGCCGCCGGACCTGGAGACCCGGATCGCGATCCTGCGGAAGAAGACCGGTCAGGAGCGGCTCGTCGCCGGCCCCGAGGTGCTGGAGTTCATCGCCAGCCGGATCCAGACCAACATCCGCGAGCTGGAGGGGGCGCTGATCCGGGTGACCGCGTTCGCCAGCCTGAACCGCCAGCCGGTGGACCTGGTGCTGGCCGAGCAGGTGCTGAAGGACCTGATCCCCGACGGGGCCGAGGCGCAGATCACCACTGCGATGATCCAGGCCCAGACCGCGACCTACTTCGACGTGACGATCGAGGACCTGTGCGGGCAGAGCCGCACCCACACCCTGACCGGGGCCCGGCAGATCGCGATGTACCTCTGCCGCGAGCTGACCGACCTGTCGCTGCCCAAGATCGGCGCCCAGTTCGGCGGCCGGGACCACACCACGGTGATGCACGCCGTCGGCAAGATCCGCAACCTGATGGGGGAGCGGCGCAGCGTGTTCAACCAGGTCACCGAGCTGACCGGCCGGATCAAGCAGCAGGCGGCCGCCAGCCGGTAGGACGGCATCTCGTCCCGCCCCGGCCGCGGGCTCGTAGAATTCCTGGCCATGGACACCGAGCAGGACAGGTCGGCCGCGTGCACCCCGCACGCGCTCGACCACATCCCCGGCTGGTTCTGCTGGATCGATCACGGGGCCGCACGGACCAGCACGCTCTCGCCCCGGCGGCCCGGCCGCGTCCGGCAGCGATGACGCCGATGAGCCAGTCGGAGGGTCCAGCAGCGGCACGTCCTCGGCGGGCGTCGGCCGATGGTGCTCCGGAGCGAAGCGGCCCGGCCACCGCGCCGACCGCCCCGGGGGCCGCGCCGCCGGGTGACGTCGCCGACCTGCAGCGGCGGATCGTCGAGCTGGAGCGTTCGCTGCGCGGCCGGACGCGCCAGCTGGAGGACGTCTCCCAACGCCTGCGACGGCTGGAACGCCGCATCGACCGGGCGTCGGCCTCCTTCCCGGTGCGCACGGCGCTCAGGCTGCGCCGACGCCTGCATCGGCTGCTCAAGTCCACGCCCGGCTGACGGTCCCGACCGGCGTACGGCGTACGGGTTAGTTCGGGATCTCCGCCGGGGGAACGGACGGGGGCAAGGTCCTGCACAGGTGGGGAAAAGCCTGTGGAAATACTCGCCGCCGGTGTCATGCGACTGGGGACCGGACCGGGACGGCCCACGGGGTCGCCGCGGTGCGTCCGCAGATCCTCCCCGTGTAATTTTCAGTTGTCCCCAGCCCGCCGGCCGCGGCAAACCCGAGCGGACGAGGGGAAACACCGGTTGTCCCCAGGATCCACACCTGCTACGACGAAGACGATGAGATAAGAAGGAAGAAGAGGGTCTAAGTCACGCCCGCTCGACCTGTGTACGCCGCCCGCTCCGAGGAGGATCGATGAGCTTCTTGAAGAAGTTGTTCGGACGGGAGGACGAGGCCGGCGAGACCGTCATCACCCTCGATCTCGACCGGCGGCGGCCGCAGCTGCTTCGGCTGGAGAGGAGCCTGGACGCGTTGGCGAGCCAGATGCGCAACGCCCACACCACCGACGACCCCGGCTGGCGCGGCCGGGTCAACGAGTACAGCCGGCTGGCCGGCAACGCGATGACGCTGCGCCGCGGCAACCCGACCCGCGACGAGGTGCTCGACCTGTGCTTTGAGGTCCGACCGGTGTTCACCGCGGCCATCCCGCCCGGGATGGAGACACTGGGACCGCTGCAGGAGGAGGTGCTGGCCGCGGCCGCCGACCTCCGTGAGCTGCTGCCGGGGGAGAAGCAGCGCTGACCCGGCGCCGGCGGGTGCGGCCGATGTTCTGACGCCGGCTCCCGCCGGAGCCCCTGCTGAGTATGATCGCCCGTGCCCTGACCCGGACTCGGGAGGCTGGGAAGCAGGGGCGTACAAGGAGGATCACGCGTGAAGATACGACTCGAACGGGATGTGCTGGCGGAGGCCGTGCAGTGGGCCGCCCGCAGCCTGCCGCTCCGTCCGAGTGTGCCGATCCTGGCCGGACTGCTGGTCCGGGCCGACGCGGACGGCGTGACCTTCTCCAGCTTCGACTACGAGACCTCGGCCAAGATCGAGGTCAAAGCCGAGGTCAGCGACGAGGGCCAGGTGCTGGTCTCCGGCCGGCTGCTGTCCGACATCTCCCGCAGCCTGCCCGCCCGGCCGGTCGAGATCACGGCGGACGACACCCGGATGGAGCTGGTCTGCGGCAGTGCCCGCTTCACCCTGCAGACGCTGCCGGTCGCCGACTACCCGGCGCTGCCCAGCATGCCCGAGTCGACCGGCACGGTGCCGAGCGAGGTGTTCGCCCAGGCGGTCGCTCAGGTCGTGGTGGCGGCTGGTCGTGACGAGCTGCTACCGGTCTTCACCGGAGTCCGGGTGGAGATCGAGGGCGACACCATCTCGCTGCTGGCCACCGACCGCTACCGGATGGCGCTCAAGGAGCTCACCTGGAACCCGGCCGCCACGCAGGTCTCGGCGACCGCGCTGGTCCCCGCCAAGGTGCTCAACGACACCGCCCGCTCGATGACCGCCGGCGAACAGGTCACGCTCAGCCTGGCCGGCACGGCGGGCACCGGGCAGGGCGACGGCATCATCGGCTTCGAGGGCCACGGAGCCGCCGGCGCGCGGCAGACCACGACCCGGCTGCTGGACGGCGAGTTCCCCAAGGTCCGTCACATCATGAGCACGACCCCGCTGATGAACGTCCGGGTCAGCACCGCCGAGGTCATCGCCGCCGCCAAGCGCGTCGCGCTGGTCGCCGAGCGGAACACCTCGCTGCGGATGCTGGTCGGCGACGGGGTGGTCACCCTCGAGGCCGCGACCGGCGACCAGGCCCAGGCGTCGGAGGCGATCGAGGCGACGGTCGACCAGCCCGGCGGTGGCGACCCGGCCGTGACGGCGGCCGGCTTCAATCCCAGCTATCTGCTGGACGCCCTCGGCGCCCTCGACACCCCGTACGTCAACTTCGGCTTCACCGCCGCCACCAAGCCCTGCCTGCTGACCGGTCTGCCCAGCCTCGACGGCGACCCGCTGACCGACTACCGCCACGTGATCATGCTCATGAGGCTGCCCACCTAATTCGGTCTGGCGGCTCGCGCCCGGTCGGGACCGGGAGCTCCGGTCTTCCTCCTCGTTCGTTGACGAAAAGCGTGTCGCCTCACTCGTCGTCCAGACCGGACCGGGTCCCTCCCTTGCCGACGCTCGCCGCCTCGCAAGCCACGCTGCCAGCCCTGTCGGCGCCTGTCTCGGCTCTGTTAGGTTGACGACAACCGCCGGAGAATCGCCAACGCTGGGAGATCGTCATGCAGCTGGGAATGGTCGGGCTGGGCCGGATGGGTGCGAACATCGTGCGGCGTCTGATGCGCGACGGGCACGAGTGCGTGGTCTTCGACACCAATCCCGAGTCCGTCAAGCAGCTCGAGGGCGAGGGGGCGAGCGGCGGTACGACGCTGGAGGAGTTCGTCGGCCTCCTGGAGAAGCCGCGAGCGGTCTGGGTGATGATCCCCGCCGGCATCACCGGCCGGGTCGTCGACTCGATCGCCGCGCTCCTCGAGGAGGGCGACATCATCATCGACGGCGGCAACTCCAACTACCGCGATGACGTGCGCCGAGCGGCCAAGCTCAAGGAGCAGGGCATCCACTACGTCGACGTCGGCACCAGCGGCGGCGTCTTCGGCCTGGAGCGCGGCTACTGCCTGATGGTCGGGGGCGACGACGTCGCGGTCAAGACCATCGACCCGATCCTCAAGACCATCGCCCCCGGGACCGGGGAGATCGCGCGGACGCCGGGGCGCGACGGTGAGCTCGCACCGGAGGAGCAGGGCTACCTGCACTGCGGCACCTCGGGCGCCGGGCACTTCGTCAAGATGGTCCACAACGGCATCGAGTACGGGATGATGGCGGCCTACGCCGAGGGCCTGAACATCCTGCAGAACGCCGACGTCGGCATCGCCGCCTCCGAGCACTCGGCCGAGGTCGCGCCGATGGAGGAGCCGGAGTTCTACCAGTTCGAGATCGACCCGGCGAAGGTCACCGAGCTGTGGCGGCGGGGGTCGGTGGTGTCGTCCTGGCTGCTCGACCTGACCGCGGCCGCGCTCCAGGAGAACCCGACGATGGAGGGTCTGGCGGGCCGGGTGTCGGACTCCGGCGAGGGTCGCTGGACCATCAAGGCCGCGGTGGACATCGGCGTCCCCGCCCCGGTGCTGGCCGCCTCGCTGTTCGAGCGGTTCGCCTCCCGCGGCGAGGACAAGTACGCCAACCAGGTGCTCTCGGCGATGCGGCAGCAGTTCGGCGGTCACAAGGAGCTGCCGGCCGGGTCGGAGCTCGAGGCCGGCGGCGAGAAGGCCGACAAGGTCGAGGCCACGCCCGGCAGCAACTGACGCACACTGTGCAGGATTGTTTGGGGTACTCCCAGAACAATCCTTCACGATCGTTGCGCGAAGGGCGTCGCTGTGTTCGTCGACCACCTCCAGCTGGCGGACTTCCGGTCCTACGCCGCCGTCGATGTCGCGCTCGGCTCAGGGGTGGCCGTCTTCGTCGGGGCGAACGGCCAGGGCAAGACCAACCTGGTCGAGGCGGTCGGCTACCTCTCCACCCTGGGGTCGCACCGGGTCGCCGCCGACCAGCCACTGGTCCGGGCCGGGGCTGAACGGGCGATCGTCCGGGCACGGGTGCAGGCCGGGCTGGACGACCCGCGCCAGCTGCAGCTCGAGGTGGAGATCAGTCCCGGGGCGGCCAACCGGGCCCGGCTCAACCGCTCGCCGCTGAAGCGTCCGCGGGAGCTGCTCGGCATCCTGCGCACCGTGCTCTTCGCCCCCGAGGACCTGGCGATCGTCAAGGGCGACCCGAGCGAGCGTCGGCGCTTCCTGGACGAACTGATCGTGGCCCGCTGGCCACGGCTCGCCGGGGTGCGGGCCGACTACGACCGGGTGCTGCGGCAGCGCAACACCCTGCTCAAGTCGCTGGCCGGCCGGCTGCGTGGCGGCTCCGCCGGGGCCGACGTCGGCGGCACGCTCGACGTGTGGGACAGCCACCTCGCGGCGGCCGGTGGTGAGCTGATGGCGGCCCGGCTGCGGACCCTGGCCGACCTCGCGCCCCACGTCGCCAAGGCCTACGCGGACATCGCGCCGGCCAACAACGACGCGACGGTGGAGTACAAGGCGTCGGTGCCACTGGCCGACCAGACGGCCCGCGAGGAGCTGACCGCGCTGCTGGCGGCGACGATGCTCGAGCGGCGGGCCGACGAGATCCAGCGAGCGACCTCGCTGGTCGGGCCGCACCGCGACGACCTGGTGCTCAGCCTGGGGCTGCTACCCGCCAAGGGGTACGCCAGCCACGGGGAGTCGTGGTCGTTCGCGCTGGCCCTCAAGCTGGGCAGCTTCGCGCTGCTGCGGGCCGACGGGGTGGAGCCGGTGCTGATCCTGGACGACGTGTTCGCCGAGCTGGACACGACCCGCCGCGAGCGGCTCGCCGCCGGGGTCAGCGGCGCCGAACAGGTCATGGTCACCGCCGCGGTGGGTGCCGACGTCCCGGCGCAGCTCGACGGTCGCAGGTTCACGGTCGCCGACGGCGAGGTGGTGGCGCAGTGACCCGGCCCGATGACGCTGAGATGCAGGAACTGGCGGATTCTGGGCCTTCAGATCGACCAGAACCTGCATCTCGGGCCATTCCCCACGACCCGACCGGCCTCAACCTGGCCCGCACCGTGGCCCGCTCGGTCGGCGCCCGGCGGCGACGGCGTCCGACCGGTTCCCGGCGGGCCCCCGACCCGCAGGTCTCCGGCGCCCGGCCCGACGACCGCGCCCCCCAGCTGCTGTCCTCCGCCGTCGAGGACCTGGGCCGGGGCCAACGCTGGACCACCGACCTCAACGTGCACACGCTGCTGGCCCGCTGGGCGCTGCTGGTGGGACCGGTGAACGCAGGCCACAGCCGCCCCGAGGCGTACGCGGACGCCGTGCTCACCGTGCGCACCGACTCGACGGCCTGGGCGACCCAGCTGCGGATGATGGCGCCGCAGCTCGTCGCGCTGCTCAACGAGCACCTGGGCGACGGCACGATCGCCCGGGTGACGATCCTCGGCCCCGACGCGCCGTCGTGGAAGAAGGGCCGCCGGGCGGTCCGCGACGGCCGCGGCCCCCGCGACACGTATGGCTGAGCCGGGGGTACGACCCCCCCCGACCCCCCGAGGAGCGCTTGTGGTGAGACGGCCATGCTGACCGATCTCCGCATCCTGCTGGTCGACACCGCCCGCGTCTGGTGGCGGCTGCTGCCGTTGATCCTGTCCCTCCACCTGCTCGGCTGGCTGGGCTCCGAGCTGGCCCTGCGGATCGCGATCATCCTCGGCGACATCAGTCCGTGGCTGACCCTGGCCCTGTTCGCCTTCTCCTTCGTCTGCCTGCTCACGGCCACCGTGCTGATCCTCAACCTGGCCGGCCGCGAGCTGGGCATCCGGGCCCTGCTGCCCGACGACGAGCGGCTCGTCGACGACCGGGACACCAGCGTCAGCCGGCTGCTGGCCGTCACGCTGCTGCCGTTCCTGGGCATGTACGCGGCGTTCGGCCAGGTGCAGGAGGCCGGAGAACGGCTGGTGCTGCAGCAGATCGTGCGCTACGGGCTGGTCAGCGACCAGCCCACCGTGCTGGGCGCGCTCAACGACCTGGCGACCAACCGGCTGCCGCTGCTGGTCGCCCTGCTGGTCGGGCTCTACCTCGGCCGCCGCCTCCTCGACCTCCTGCACGACCGCACGGGCTGGCGGCTGGCCGGCCTCGGCGTGGTGCTCGTCGAGTCCTTCTTCGTGCTGCTGGTGGTGGTCGGCGGCATCCGGGCGGTGCAGACCTTCTTCCTCTGGCTGGGCGAGCGCACCTTCCTGCAGTGGCTGCGGGCGGCCGGGGACCGGGTCGCGGACTGGCTGGCCGTCTTCGCCATCGACCTGCCCGCCGTGCTCGAGCGGCTCGGTGCCTTCCTGGTCGACGAGGTCTGGCCGGTCTTCCTCGAGGTGCTGGCGCAGCCGTTGCTCTGGCTGGCCGTCGCCGCCCTCGTCTTCGGCTCCCGGGTGCTGTCGCTGGCCGAGCTGTGGCGCAAGGGCCAGCCCTACGCGACCCGGGTGCCCGGCGCCAGCGTCTTCGCCCGATACGCCGACAAGCGCGCCCTGCGCCGGCCCGACCCGGCCCCCCGGGGCGTACGGCTGGTGGCGGAGCAGACCCGGCAGGCGTTCTTCGGCGACCTGGACGACAAGTACCTGCCGACGCTGCACTCGCTCCGCCTGGTGCTCCGGGCGGGCGGACTCTTCCTCGGGTCCTACATCCTGGCCCACGCCCTGGTGCTGACCGGCCAGAACTACTTCTCAGCCCTGCTCGACGCGGCCGCCGGCGGCCACAGCTTCACGTTCTGGATCCGCTGGGAACCGGTGTTCACGGTGCTGACCGACGCCCCGTTCGAGACCCTGCGGCTGTGCCTGCTGGCGGTCGCCTTCCGGCGTTGCCTGGAGCTGTTCGGGGCCCGGGTCACCGCCCCGGGCACGGCTCCGCTGCCCGCGGCGGCGCACTGATGAGGTTGGAGCGCTCGCGGCTGCTGCGGGCCGTGGTGGCGATTGCCCTGGTGACCCTGGCCGCGGTCGGCCTGCGGCTCAGCCAGGACGACCCGGGCACCCGTTTCGAGCTGGTCCGCGGCGTCGCCGGCGAGCCGGTGGCGATCAACGACGGGACGGTGACCGTTCGCCGCGTCCGCGTCGCCACGTCCCTGAGTCGCTCCGACGAGGTCTACGCCACCACCCGCGGGCTCTTCGTCGTCGTCACGGTGGAGATCGCGGCCACCGGGACCGAGACCATCGCCGGGTTCGCCCCCAGCGTGCTCACCCGGGACCGGCGGTACGCGGAGTTCAGCGGCGACCGGACCGTCCGGGTGGCGCCGGGGTTCGTGACCACCCAGGACCTCGTCTTCGAGGTCGACCCGGCCGCACTCGCCGACCTGACCGTCGCGGTCGCCCCCGGGGCGGGCGTCCGCGCCAACCCCCCCCCCCCCCCGCGCCCCCCGGGGGGCACCGCCCCGCACCCCCCCGCCTGGCGGGCCGCCC
>CAXTVE010000028.1:5632-6782 GCA_964247485.1 uncultured Propionibacteriaceae bacterium | reverse complement strand
GGGGGCCCCCACCCCCCCGCACCTCGCGTGCGCGGCCCCCCCGCCCCCCCGCGCCCCCCTCCCCGCCCACCCCCACCGGGGCGTGGGCGTCCGCGCCTACCCCCAGCGCGCCCGGATCCACCTGGGGATCACCGCCGCGAACGCCGAGGCCTGGCGGGCCGCCGGACAGGACCAGGTCCAGTCCCCCGAGTACGCGTCCACCCGGGGGGTCTGAGGTGCGGGTCCTCCCGGTCCGGACCGCCGCGGCCACCACCTCCGTGGTCTGCCTGGTGCTGCTCTACATCATCTGGTGGACCAGCTACGTCGAGACCCATGTCGACGAGCGCTTCGCTCAGCAGCCGCCGGGCGCGGCGGGACAGGCCGGGGCCGGGGGCACGACGCTCCGGCTGCTCTCCTTGACCAGCGCCCCGCTGCTGGCCGACCAGGGGTCCGGGCCGGATCCGGAGCCGTCCCCCGCCCGGCCGGGGACGGTGTGGGTGGTCGCTGTGCTGGAGGGGGTCCAGGCGCCCGGGGCGGAGGAGTACTTCTGCACCTTCGAGCTGCTCGGTCCGGAGGGCCGCCGGTGGGAACGGACGGACCAGTACGACCGGGCCACCCCGTCGTGCAGCAGCGAGCTCTTCGCGCCCGGGACGCCGGTGCGGTTCGAGGCGACCTTCGAGGTGCCCGAGCGTTTCGCCGGCGAGCTCCACGGCATCGCCCTGCTCGACCCGACCACGGCCGACCGGGTGCCGGTGATCACCCCGCCGGCCTGAGGTGCCGGCCCATCTACTCCGCCGCGGGGAGCTCGCGGAGCGGCAGGTCCAGGCCGAAGGCGTCCGGCGAGTTGTCCCAGGCCTTCTCGTCACTGATCAGGTACGGGGTCTCGTAGGCCATCTTGTTCACCCCGAGGACCACGGTGGGGCCCGGCCGGAACCCGAGCGGGAGCCGGAAGGTGACGCGGTACTCGGTGGGGGGCAGCCCGGGAGCCAGCGCCGCCCGGCGGCGGCCGATACCGCCGAGGTCAGCGCCGATCTCGGCCGAATAGCCCTCCACCACCTCCTTCGTCGCCGGGTCGCGGAGCGCGAAGATGCTGTCGCTGCCAGCGACGACCGGTGCCATCGACTCGTCGGCGGTGGTGCGGGCCTCGCCGATCGCGACCACCTCCCAGCCC
>CAXTVE010000028.1:0-5622 GCA_964247485.1 uncultured Propionibacteriaceae bacterium | reverse complement strand
GCGGCTGCGCCGTCGCCTCGGTGAAGCGGAACTCGTACGGGCCGGTGACGATCAGCGTGCCGGCTGCGACCGGAGCCACCCGATCGGTGCGCTCGCCGAGGCCACCGGTGAGCTGCAGCAGACCGATCACCAGGGCCAGGGCCACCGGGACCCCGCCGTAACCGAGCCAGCGGCGTACGCGGGAGGGCTGCACTGGGTCGCCGACGGGCGGGGCCCACTCCGCCCTGACCTCGCCCTCGTCCAGCCAGGCCGACGTCCGCTCGGTCGCCGTCACCGGGCCAGGCTACGGCAGGGCCGTGCCGCCGGGGACGCTCTGAATTCGAAACTCTGGGCGGGCGTACGCGGGCGCAGGACGCCTCGTCGGGTCCGGGGTGCGTACGGGACCATACGGAATGGGCCCGAACGCGCCAGACGGGCCCTGCAGGGGCTCCCAGCCGCATTCTTCTGTCCACCGTGCACGGGATACCCGCGGCATCGTCGGGGCGAGCCGGTAGACTCTACGCAGGTCGTACGACCTCGCCAACGCCGACACACGCAACTCGTCGCTGCCGCCTGCCGCGCCCACGGAGGGTGAGGTCCGGGCGGCCGCGGTGTGTGACAGGAGACTTGAGAACCGGTGGCCGCCACGCCCGCTTTCTCCGACCGAGCAGAACCCATCGACCCCGCCGACCGCGACGCCGCCGCGGACATCAGCATCTCCGCCGAGGAGCTGGCCGCCGCCGCCGGGGACCTCGACAAGATCCGCTCGTCGGTCGTCGAGGCCGGCAGCTACGACTCCGAGTCGATCACCGTGCTCGAGGGGCTGGAGGCGGTCCGCAAGCGCCCCGGGATGTACATCGGCTCGACCGGCGAACGCGGCCTGCACCACCTGGTCCAGGAGGTCGTCGACAACTCCGTCGACGAGGCGCTCGCCGGCTACTGCGACACCATCCTGGTCCGCATCCTGGCCGACGGGGGCATCCAGGTCGTCGACAACGGCCGCGGCATCCCGGTGCGTGAGCACCCCAAGGAGAAGATCCCCGCGGTCACCCTGGCCCTGACCGTGCTGCACGCCGGCGGGAAGTTCGGCGACGGCGGCTACAAGGTGTCCGGCGGCCTGCACGGGGTCGGCGTCTCGGTGGTGAACGCGCTGTCGGAGCGACTGAACGTCGACGTCCGCCGCGACGGCTACCGGTGGAGCCAGGACTTCATCCTCGGCGACCCGGTCGGCCCGCTGGAGCAGCACGAGGCGACCGAGGAGACCGGCACCACGGTCACCTTCTACGCCAGCCAGGAGATCTTCGAGACCACGGTCTACTCCTACAACACCCTGGCCAGCCGCTTCCGGGAGATGGCCTTCCTCAACAAGGGCCTGACCATCACCATCCGCGACGAGCGGCCGGACCGGACGGAGGAGGACGGCACGTTCATCTCCGACACCTTCCGCTTCGACGAGGGCTTGATCGACTACGTCCGCTACCTCACCGGCAGCAAGGACGTGGTGCACAGCTCGGTGATCGCGGTCGAGGCGGAGCGCCCCGACAGCGGGATCAGCGTCGAGGTGGCGATGCAGTGGAACGTGTCCTACCAGGAGTCGGTGCACACCTTCGCCAACACCATCAACACCCACGAGGGCGGCACCCACGAGGAGGGCTTCCGGGCCGCGCTGACCAACACCGCCAACCGGTGGGGCGAGAACTGGGGTCTGGTCAAGAAGTCCGAGGACCGGCTGACCGGCGACGACATCCGCGAGGGGCTGACCGCGATCATCTCGGTCAAGCTGGCCGAGCCGCAGTTCGAGGGTCAGACCAAGACCAAGCTCGGCAACACCGAGGCCAAGTCGTTCGTCCAGCAGGTGATGAACTCCCGGCTCGGGGACTGGTTCGAGCAGAACCCCGGCGAGGGCAAGCAGATCATCCGCAAGGGCCAGGCCGCGGCGATCGCCCGGATGGCTGCCAAGAAGGCCCGCGAGCAGGCCCGCAGCCGCAAGGGCTTCCTGGGCGGCGGCGGTCTGCCCGGCAAGCTCAGCGACTGCCAGTCGACCAACCCCGAGGAGTGCGAGGTCTTCATCGTCGAGGGCGACTCGGCCGGTGGCTCCGCCAAGGGTGGCCGCAACCCGCGTACGCAGGCGATCCTGCCCATCCGGGGCAAGATCCTCAACGTCGAGCGGGCCCGGATCGACCGGATCATGCAGAACACCGAGGTCCAGGCGATCATCTCCGCCCTGGGTACCGGGGTGCACGACGACTTCGACCTGGCCAAGCTGAGGTACCACAAGATCGTGATGATGGCCGACGCCGACGTGGACGGGGCGCACATCCGGACTCTGTTGCTGACCCTGATGTTCCGGTTCATGAAGCCGCTGATCGAGGCCGGCTACGTCTACCTGGCCCAACCGCCGCTGTTCAAGATCAACTGGAGCAACGCGGCCGCCGAGCTGGCGTACACCGATGCCGAGCGGGACGCGCTGCTGCGGGTCGGCGCCGAGGCGGGCCGCCGGCTGCCCAAGGAGAACGCGATCCAGCGCTACAAGGGGCTCGGTGAGATGGACGCCGACCAGCTGTGGGACACCACCATGGACCCGGACAAGCGAATCCTGCTGCAGGTCACCCTGGAGGACGCCGCCCGCGCCGACGAGATGTTCTCCATCCTGATGGGCGAGGACGTGGAGCTCCGCCGCTCGTTCATCCAGCGCAACGCCAAGGACGTCCGCTTCCTCGACATCTGATCCGCTGTGTCGTTCGCGAGCGTCGGGTAGGTCGTGCCCCGCTGCTGTCTGGACGATTGAGCCGAGCACGACACCGGTAAGAGGAGACGAGATGCAGAGGCGCGGTGGCGTGCGAGCGAGTGAGGAAGACAGTAGCTCCCGGGCACGGCCGGGCGCGAGCGGACAGGACGAGACGAAGTGACTGACACGCCAGTAGAGCCGATCACCGACCGGATGGAGCCGGTGGATCTGCAGGACGAGATCCAGAAGTCCTACCTCGACTACGCCATGAGCGTGATCGTCGGGCGGGCGCTGCCCGACGTCAAGGACGGCCTCAAGCCGGTGCACCGCCGGATCCTCTACGGGATGTTCGACGGCGGCTACCGGCCGGACCGCGGCTGGAACAAGTGCGCCCGGGTGGTCGGTGAGGTGATGGGGCAGTACCACCCGCACGGGGACGGCGCGATCTACGACACCCTGGTCCGCCTCGCGCAGCCGTGGGTGATGCGCTACCCGCTGGTCTCCGGCCAGGGCAACTTCGGTTCGCCGGGCAACGACAAGGCCGCGGCGATGCGTTACACCGAGTGCAAGATGGCACCGCTCGCCATGGAGATGGTCCGCGACATCGGCGAGGACACCGTCGACTTCAAACCCAACTACGACGGCAAGGCCCAAGAGCCCGTCGTGCTGCCGAGCCGGTTCCCCAACCTGCTGGTCAACGGCTCGACCGGCATCGCGGTCGGCATGGCCACCAACATCCCCACGCACAACCTGCGCGAGGTGGCGGCCGCCGTCCAGTGGTCGCTGGAGCACCCGGAGGCCGCCGCCGAGGAGCTGCTCGAGGCGGCGATGGAGCGGATCTCCGGTCCGGACTTCCCCAACGGCGCGCTGATCGTCGGCCGCCGCGGCATCGAGGATGCGTACCGGACCGGGCGGGGCTCGGTCACCATGCGCGCGGTGGTCGACATCGAGGAGGACCGGGCCGGGCGTACGAGTCTGGTGGTCACCGAGCTGCCGCACATGGTCAACCCGGACAACCTGGCCCTGAAGATCGCCGAGCTGGTCAACACCGGCAAGGTCACCGGCATCGCCGACATCCGCGACGACACCTCGGCCCGGACCGGCCAGCGGCTGGTGATCGTGCTGCGCCGCGACGCCCAGCCGCGGGTGGTGCTGAACAACCTCTACAAGCACACCCAGCTGCAGGACACGTTCGGCTGCAACATGCTGGCCCTGGTCGACGACGTGCCGCGCACGCTCCGGCTGGACCAGTTCATCTCCTACTGGATCGCCCACCAGATCGACGTCGTCCAGCGCCGCACCCGCTACCGGCTGGCCGACGCGCAGGCCCGGGCGCACGTCTACCGCGGCCTGGTCAAGGCGCTGGACGCGCTGGACGAGGTGATCGCCCTGATCCGGCGCAGCTCGAGCACCGAGGAGGCCCGGGATGGCCTGAAGACGCTGCTCGAGATCGACGACCTGCAGGCGACCGCCATCTTGGACATGCAGCTGCGCCGGCTGGCCGCGCTGGAGCGGCAGCGGATCGTGGACCAGCTGGCCGAGTTCGAGCGGGTCATCGCCGACCTGCAGGACATCCTGGACTCCCCGGTGCGGCAGCGGACCATCGTCCGCGACGAGCTGGCCGAGATCGTCGACAAGTACGGCGACGAGCGGCGGACCCAGATCATCGCCGCGGACGGCGACCTGTCCAACGAGGACCTGATCCCCGACACCGACGTGGTGGTCACCATCACCCGGGGCGGGTACGCCAAGCGGACCGGCACCGACCTCTACCGGGTGCAGAAGCGCGGCGGCAAGGGCGTCCGCGGGGCGACGCTGCGCACCGACGACACGGTCGGGCAGCTGTTCGTGACCACCAACCACCACTGGATCCTGTTCTTCACCAACCAGGGGCGGGTCTACCGGGCCAAGGTGTGGCAGCTGCCCGAGGCCAACCGGGACGCGCGCGGCGGGCACGTCGCCGGGCTGCTGTCCTTCCTGCCCGGGGAGGAGATCGCCCAGGTGCTGGCGATCCGGGACTACACCGCGGCCCCGTACCTGCTGCTGGCGACCCGGCTCGGCCTGGTCAAGAAGACCGCGCTGACCGCGTACGACTCCCCCCGGCAGGCCGGCGTGATCGCCATCAACTTCCGCGAGGAGGACGACGAGCTGATCGGCGTTGGGCTGTGCAGCGCCGACGACGAGGTGCTGCTGATCTCGCGCAAGGGGCAGTCCATCCGGTTCCCGGCCGACGACAACGAGCTGCGGCCGATGGGGCGCGCGACCTCCGGGGTGACCGGGATGAAGTTCCGGCCCGGAGACGATCTGCTGTCCATGTCCATCGTCGCGAGCGACGTGGACGGCGACGGGCGCTACGTGTTCACCGTCACCGACGGCGGGTTCGCGAAGCGGACACACGTGGCGGAGTACCGGCGGCAGGGGCGCGGCGGATCCGGCATCAAGGCGATGAAACTCAACGAGGATCGCGGATCTTTGGTCGGCGGGCTGGTTGTGACCGAGAATGACCAGGTGATCGCGATCAAGGCGAGCGGTCAGATCACTCGCAGCGCGGTTGCGGAGGTTCCCGTCAAGGGTCGTGACACCATGGGGGTGAAGTTCGTTGGGGTGGGGGACAGCGACTCCGTCGTTGTGATCGCGCTCAACCCCGAGACAACTGCAGAAGCAGCCGAGCTTGACGGTTCCGACGCCCCGGAGCCGGGTACACCAGAAGTCGCCGCGGATCCCGACCAGCAGTCGGGCGACGAGGTGGTGCGGGAGGATGACAGTGAGTAGTGGCACCAGCGACCGGCCGGGCCCCAACGGGCAGAACGGCACGCCCAACGGGCGCGCCAACGGTAACGGCAGCGCCTACGGCCGCGAAGGCCGCGAGGAGCTGGCGGGTACGCGGGCGGGAGCTGCGCGCGCCGGTGCCGGAG
>CAXTVE010000027.1:6327-15565 GCA_964247485.1 uncultured Propionibacteriaceae bacterium | reverse complement strand
CGCCACCGTGCTCACCCCCGACCCGTGCCAGGTCGAGACCGCGTACCACTGCGCCGTGGTGGTCGCCGACGAGCAGCGGGCCGGCGGCCGCGTGCTGTTCCTGGACGGGGCTCCGCACTCCTACGTCGACCTGGCCGACCCGACCCACCTCGAGTGGGCGTACGCCCGGAGCGTGGCCGCCGCCATCGACACCGCGTACGCGCCCGGGCGGCCGCTCCGCGCGTACCACCTGGGGGCCGGCGCGCTCACCCTGCCGCGCTACCTGGAGCGGACCCGGCCGGGCACCACGAGCGTGGTGTCGGAGATCGACGCGGGCGTGGGCGCGATCGACCGCGACCGGCTCGGCTATGCCCCCGGCGGGTCCATCGAGGTACGGGTCGAGGACGGCCGGCTCGGGCTCAACCGGCTGGCCGATGCCAGCCAGGACCTGGTCGTGGGGGACGCGTTCGGCGGGATCAGCGTGCCCTGGCACCTGACGACCGCCGAGGCCGTACGCGAGGTCGACCGGGTGCTCACCCCGGAGGGTGTCTACGTCGTCAACATGATCGACCGCGGGCCGCTGGCGTTCGCCCGGGCCGAGGTGGCGACGCTCGGGGGCGAGTTCGACCACGTCGCCCTGATGGCCCGGCCGGGTGTGCTGACCAGGACCGACGGGGGCAATCTGGTGGCGATCGCCTCGTCCGCACCGCTGGATGTCGCTGCGGTCGCGGCCCGGCTGGCTGAGGGTGACACCGACTGGGGCGTGATCACCGGGCCCGAGCTCGACGCCTGGGTGGACGGCGCCCCGGTGCTGACCGACGACTACGCCCCGGTCGACCAGCTCCTCACCCCGTACGCGGGCGGCTAGGGCCATGTTCGCGCGCCGCGCGCTGGTCCTGCTCCTGCTGCTGGTGCTCACCGGCTGCGGGATCGAGACCGTGCCGCTGCCGCCGCGTTCGACCCCGCAGGTGGTCCGGATCGTCGACCGCGAACCGGTCGGGGAGCGCCAGGTCGACCTGACCATCGAGTCACCGTCGGTGGGTCAGCAGGTCAAGGTCCGGCTGCTGCTCCCGACGGGCTTCGAGCGTGCACCCGGCCAGCCGCGCCCGGTGCTCTATCTGCTGCACGGCTGCTGCGACAGCTATCTCAGCTGGACCCGGTCCACCGAGATCGAGGAGCTGACCGCCGGGCTGGACCTGCTGGTGGTGATGCCCGACGGCGGCCGGGCGGGCTTCTACAGCGACTGGCGGACCGGCCCGCAGTGGGAGCGCTTCCACACGACCGAGCTGCCGGCCCTGCTGGCCGCCGAGTACGGCGCGGGGGAGCGGCGGGCGATCGCCGGCGTCTCGATGGGCGGCCTGGGCGCCCTGGGCTACGCGGCCCGGCACCCCGGGATGTTCCGGGCGGCGGCCTCGTTCAGCGGCATCGTGCACACCCGGCTCACCGCGCAGACGCCGCAGAACTACCTCGGCCTGCTGCAGTCCGAGGGTGCGGACCCGTACGCCCTGTGGGGCTATCCCGAGCAGCATGCCGCCGTCTGGGACGAGCACAACCCGTACGCGCTGGCCGACCGGCTGGCCGGCACCGCGGTCTACCTCTCCTGTGGCGACGGCCGGCCGGGCCCGCTCGATCCCGAGGACAGCGAGCCCGACCGCATCGAGGCCGGCCTGAGCGCGGAGAACAGGGCCTTCGCCCAGCGCATCCGAACCCTGGCCCCGCGGCCGACCATCAATCTCTACGGCCCCGGCACCCACAACTGGGTCTACTGGAACCGCGAGCTGCGGGCCGCCTGGCCCATGCTCACCGCCGCGCTCGGCCTCTGACGCCTGACTCTGCTACGCGCGTTTCACCTGCGGTCGGCGGCCCCCCGGGGGTCGCTACGCCAGGTGTTGCAACACGCCGCGCCGCGCCGGCGGTCGGCGAAACGCGCGCAGCAGAGTCAGGTCCGCGCCGGCAGGAACGCCAGCAGCTCGCGGGCCAGGGCCTCCGGCTGGTCCTCGCTGACCAGCACATACGCGTCGGGCAGCTCGACCAGATCGGCCCCGAGCAACGCCGCCAGCCGGGGACCGTGCTCGCGGGGCATCACCTTGTTGCTCGTCCAGATCACCTTGGCCGGTCGGCCGAAGCGGGCCAGGGCTTCGGTGCTGGCGATGTTCGCGGCGGCGTCCTGGTGGCTGGGCGCGTAGGTCATCAGGTCCCGCAGCACGCCCGGGTCGGTGAGTGCCGGTTCGGTCCAGGCCCGCGCGACCTCGTCCGGCACCGGACGCCGGGCCATCCAGCCGAACATCAAGGGCGTCCGTCGGATCCAGCCGACCCGGAACATCCGCAGCGCGAGCCGCGCGGTCACCGCGTTCCGGGTGCCCAGCGTGGCGACCTTGCCCGGCAGACCGGGTGGGAAGTTCTCGTACGCCTCGCAGGGTGTGACCACCAGCCGGCCCACCCGCTCGTCGCGACCCTCGGCGGTCAGGAACAGCGGCCCGCCCCAGTCGTTGGCCACCAGGGTGACGTCATCCAGGTCGAGCGCCTCGAGAAGGTCGGCCAGCAGGTGCACCTGCCCCAGCATCGTGAGGTCGGCGGCCGGATCCATCGGCCGCCGGTGGGCACCCAGCGGCAGCGTCGGTGCGATCACCCGGGCGTGCGGCGAGAGCACCGGCACCACCGCGCGCCAGACCGAGCTGTCCATCAGCACGCCGTGGGCCAGCACGATCACCGGACCCTCGCCCACGTCCTCGTACTCGACCGGACCGGCCGGCAGCTCGACCCACGCCATCGACGCCTCCTAGAGTGATCGTTCTAGAGAGATCACTCTACCGCCGCCCTACGCTGGTGTCCATGACGGCCCCCACCCGCGAGCGCTTCGTCACCGAGACCGCGCTCCTGCTCCGTACCCAGGGCTATGCCGCCACCGGCGTCCAGCAGATCGTGGCCGCGGCGAAGGCGCCCTTCGGTTCGCTCTACCACCACTTCCCGGGCGGCAAGGTCGACCTGGCGGCCGAGGCGATCCGGACCTCGGGGGCGGCGTACGTCGCCCTGGTCCCGCTGATCCTCGATCCCGTCGAGGACCTCGTCGCCGGCGTGCAGGCCTGGTTCGCGGCCGCCGCCCACAACCTGGTCGAGTCCGGCTACGCCGACGCCTGCCCGATCGCGACCGTCGCGCTCGAGGTGGCCAGCACCAACGAGACCCTGCGGCAGGCCACCGCCGACGTCTTCGACGGCTGGCTGGACTACGGCACGCGCTACTTCGTCAGCCGCGGACTGCCCGAGGACCTGGCCCGTGACCTGACCCGGGCGATGGTGGTCGCCCTGGAGGGCGCGTTCGTGCTGGACCAGGCCACCCGGCGGACCGACGCCCTCGCCCTGGCCGGCGACCTGGTGGCCGGCTGGCTGGCCGCCCGGCTCAGCCCGAGCGGTCGCGACGCAGCACGTCGATCAGCAGCGCCGCCGACCAGCTGAACCGGTCGGTGCCGTGGCCGGCCCCGGTGACCGGGTGGAAGTACTCCCGCAGCCCCGACCGGGCGACCAGGCCGACCACGTCCTGGTCCAGCCGCGTGGCCAGACCCGTCTCGCCGTGCTGCTCCAGGCCCCGGGCCACGAGCCACGTCGTGTTCAGCCAGCTCGGCCCGCGCCAGTAGCGCTGCGGGTCGTGCCGCGGGTCGGTCAGGTCGAAGCTGGGCACACCCCACCCCTGGCCGACCCCGAACGCCGGCCCCACCAGGGTCGACCGCAGGGTCGCGATCACCGACGCCGGCAGGCCGGGCAGCACCAGCGGGACCACGCCGGACACCGTCCGCTCGGGCAGCGCCGCACCGGCCCGGACGTCGTACGCGGTGAAGAGGCCCGCCGGGGCGTTCCACAGCCGGTCCACCAGGCCGGAGGTGATCCGCGCGGCCTCGTCCCGGTGCGGGCCCGGATCGGCGCCGACCCGCCCTGCCAGCTCGGCCAGGGCCAGCTCGGCCCACGCCCAGAGCGCGTTGAAGGTCGGGTCGAGGACGCAGAACTCACCCGACCCGCGGACCCAGTCGTCGTCGTAGCCGTGGTCCCGGTAGGCCAGGGCCAGCCGGATGTAGCGGGCGTAGTCCTCGTCGGTCGGCCGCTCGCCGGCGCCGGCGTGCTGCACGTCCCGTCGGGTGTAGACGTCGAACAACCCCAGGTCGGCCGACACCGCGTGCAGCGGCGTGTCCCACGCGGGGGCGTTGTCCATCCCGGTCTCCCAGGGGTGCACGACGGCGGCCAGCCCGGCCGGCCCGACGGTCCGGCACCGGCGGAGGTAGTCGTGCTGGGCGACGAGGCAGGGGTAGGCCCGGTGCGCGAAGGCGTCGCCGGCCGGTCCCAGTCCGGTGGCGACCGCCGCGGCCGCGACGGCGTGCACCGGCGGCTGGATGATGCCGGACGTGTCGACCGGCGGGTGCCCGGGCACGTCCGCCGACCGCCAGAAGGTCGGCCCGGGAAAGTAGGCGTGCGGGTCGACGGCGGGGTTGAACGCGATGTGCGGGATCCGGCCGTCGGACCACTGCGCCCCGAACAGGCTGAGCAGCTCGGTCGCTGCGCGCCGGGGCGCCCAGTGCCGCAGACCGAGGGCGATGAAGGCCGAGTCCCAGCTCCACTGGTGGGGATAGAGACCCCGCGACGGGACCGTCGAGTGCCCGTGCCAGTTGTCGACCAGCACGTGCACCGCGTCGCGCAGCAGCCCGTCGGTCGGTGCCGCCGGTGCGTCCACGGCGGGCGCCAGCGCGGTCATGACCAGGCCGCCTGGCGCACCCGGCGGACCGAGACCGGCAGCACCTCGTCGACCGGCCCGGAGAGCCGGCACTCGTACGCCAGCTCGGCGGCGTAGCCGATGGACCAGATGGCGTTCAGCAGGGCGGTCCAGTCGAGGTGTCCGGCCCCGGGCTCCAGCCGGTTGCTGTCGCTCAGCTGCACGTGCCGGATCCACGGCCCGGCGGCGACGATGGCCTCGAGCGGGTCGGCCTCCTCGATGTTCAGGTGGTAGGTGTCCGCGGCGACCCCCAGCGCCGGTGACCCGACCCGCCGGCACAGGGCCACGGCCTGGTCGAGCCGGTTGACCATGTGGTCCTCGTAGCGGTTCAACGGTTCCAGGGCGATCACCACCCCCTCGGCCGCGGCGTGCGCGGCCAGCGCGCCGAAGGCCTCGGTGAGCACCTCCAGGTCCTCGGCCTCGCTGCGGGGCGGCACGAACGGCGGCAGCCGTCGGCTGAACATCCCGTACGACGCCGGCGTCATGGCCAGCCGGCCGCCGATCGCCGCGATGACCGAGAGCTGGGCCTTGAGCTGGGCCAGCGCGTCGGCCCGCCGGTCGGCGTCGAAGTCGCCGACGAAGTGGTCCATCTCCACGCAGACGGTCGGCATCGGCACCCCGGCCGCCGCCGCCGCGCGCAGCTCCGGCAGCCGGGCGGCGAACCGCCCGTCCCCGGCCCCGCGCAGCTCGATGGCGTCGAAGCCGAGGGCCTGCGCGTGGTCCCACCTCGCGGCCATGGTCTCGCCCCGCAGGTACTGCTCCTGCACGGCCAGCCGCACGGAGTGGTTCACGCGTGGTCCGGGCGGAAGTCGAGCAGCACCTGCAGCAGATCGGCCGGGGGAGTGTCGAGCAGCTCGTACGCCTCGGCGGCCCGGTCGGCCGGCAGCACGTGGGTGACCAGCGGCATCGGGTCGAGCTGGTTGCGAGCGCACAGCCGCATCACGGTCGAATCCAGCCGCTGGCGCGTCCAGCGCCGGCGGAGCACGGTCGGCACCGCGCCGATCTGGGAGGGAACCAGCCGCACCCGGTTGTGGTGGAACTCCTCACCGAGCCGCAGCGCGGTCGCCGGGCCCTGGTAGAAGCCGGCCGCCACCACGGTGCCGTCGACACCGGCGCACCGGATCGCCTCGTGCAGCGCGGGATAGGCCCCGGTCAGCTCGATCACCCGATCGGCGCCGCGCCCGTCGGTCTGCCGCCACACCGTCAGGGCGACGTCGCCGTCGCCCCGCACCGGGATGGCGCCGAAGCGCTCGGCCACCTCGAGCCGCGCGGGCAGGGTGTCGACCGCGAGCACCTCGAACCCCTGGCCGACCAGCAGCTGGGTGGTCAGCAGGCCGATCACGCCCTGACCAAACACCACCACCGTCTCGCCGAGGAAGGCGCCGGCGGCCAGCACCGCGTTGAGGGCGACCGCACCGACCCGGTCGAAGGTGCCGACCATCGGGTTGAGTCCCGGCGGCAGCTTGTGCCCCGCCAGCCGCTCGGCCGGCAGGACGGCATGGGAGCGGTGACCCCACATCCCCCAGACCACGTCGCCGGGGACGAGCTCCGTGACACCCGCCCCCGCCGCCTGGATCACCCCGACCTCCGAGTAGCCCCAGACGTCCAGGGGGTAGGCGAAGGTGGCCCCGCCCGACAGGAACAAGGCCATCTCGGGGTCCCACTTGCGGTCCAGGTAGGGGTTGGTGCCCCGGTACATGCCGAGCTCGGTGCCGGCCGAGATGCCGGAGTACCAGGTGCGGACCACCACCTCGTCGGGGCCGGGTGCCGGGTCGTCGAAGGCGCGGATCCCGACCGAGCGCGGCTCGGTCAGCTCGACCAGATAAGCCATGGCGAGGAGTTCATCCCTTTCCGACGTCGGCGGCCCGCCGTCGTCGATGGTTGCTGCTGAGGTTGCGCGGGTTCGTCTACGTCAGGAATAATGCATGACCACGAGACGTAATTCCGAAGATAGCAAGTCTTATGGACGAGCGCGCGGCAGGGTGCCCTCGCCCGGGTCCAGGGCGCCGGCACGATGGCCGGGTGGTGACCGTCGACGAGGTGAGGGACGGGGCGTGCGTCGGACCGGCGAGGCGGTGCGGTGACCACCCCGCCGCGCCGGCGGGCGCTGGAGATCCTCGAGGCGCACTGGCGACCGACGGCCGGCTACTGCGTCCCGAACCCCGCCGTCTACCCGCACCAGTGGTTGTGGGACTCCGCCTTCCACTCGGTGGCCTGGGCCCGGCTGGGCGACCGGCGGGGCGTCGTCGAGCTCAGCTCGGTGTTGAGCGGCCAGCTGGCCGGCGGGATGGTGCCGCACATGCGGTACGGCCCGATCCCGCCGCTCGGATGGCTGGGGCCGCTGGCGTCGTCCTCGTCGATCACCCAACCGCCGATGTTCGGGCATGCCGTCGCCGAGCTGGTCCGGTCCGGTTTTGAGGTGCCCGGCGACGACGTGGCCCGGGCCACCCGCGCTCTGCACTGGCTGCTGGACACCCGACGCGACGGCTGCGGGCTGATCTTCATCGTGCATCCCTGGGAGGCCGGCAACGACCACGCGCCCCGCTGGGACGGCTGGGGGGTGCCCGGCACGACCCCGGCGAGCTACGACCAGCTGGCTCGCTCCCGGTGGAACCAGGACCTGATGCGCGACGTGGTCATCGACCGGGACGGGTCGGCGACCGGCTCCGGTCGGTTCGTCGTCTGCCCGGCCGCGTTCAACGCGTACGTGGCGTTCAACGCCCGGGAGCTGGGCACGGTGGCCGCCGACCAGGCCCTGCTGCGGGAGGCCGACCAGCTGGCTGAGCTGATCGACGAGCTGCTGTGGGACGAGGACAGCGGCCTGTGGGCGGATCGTCCGGTGGTCGGCGGGGATGGCCACACCCATCGCATCCCGATCTCCGACGGTGCCATGCCGCTGCTGGTGACGGGCCACCGTGAGCACGCTCGGCGGGCCCTGGCGACGCTCGTCGATCCGGAGGTGTTCGGCGGCACCCCGTTCGGCCCGACGAACGTCGGGCGGACCCAGCCCAGCTATGACCCGGCGGCGTACTGGCGGGGACCGACGTGGCCCAACATGAGCTACCTCCTGTGGCTCGGGGCCCGCCGGTGGCGCGCCCCCGAGGTCGCCGAGGAGATCGCCCGGAAGACGGTGGCCGGCGCGGTGGTCTCGGGCTGGGCGGAGTACTGGAACCCGCACACCGGTGGCGGGCTGGGGGCCGCCCCCCAGTCCTGGACCGCACTGGCGGCGGTCATGGAGCTCGAGGAGCGCGGGTGAAGCCCGCCGCCACGGTTCCGGTGCTCGAGGTCGGCGGCACGCACGTGGCCGCCGCGCTGGTGGACGTCGGGGCGGGGGACCTGGTCGACGGCTCCCGGACCATCGGCCCGCTGGATGCCGACGGCAGTGCGGCGGAGCTGCTCGACGCCATCGCCGCAGCGGCCAACCGTCTCCAGGTCGAACGCCCGACGGACTGGGTCGTCGCGATGCCCGGACCCTTCGATTACGAACGTGGGGTCGGGCTCTTCCGCGACGTGGGCAAGTTCGACCGACTGGGCGGGGTCGACGTGGGCCGTGGCCTCGCGAGCCGCATCCGGGCGCGCCCGGCCGCGGTCCGGTTCCTGAACGACGCCGACGCGTTCGGGGTCGGGGAGTACGTGTCCGGTGCGGCCCGGGGTCACGACCGCGCCCTGTGTCTCACCCTGGGCACCGGGGTCGGCTCCGCGTTCCTGGACCGGGGCCGTCCCGTGCACTCGGGGCCGACGGTGCCGCCGGAGGGCCACATCTACCGCGTCGTGCACGACGGGCGGCCCCTGGAGGAGACGGTCTCCCGGCGGGCGATCCGGACCGCGTACGCGGCCGGGCCGGGGCGGGCGGAAGCCGACGACGGGACCCCCGATGTGCAGGTCATCGCCGACCGGTGCCGGCAGGGTGATGCCTGGGCCCGGGCGGTGCTGGAGCGGGCGTTCCGCGGCCTCGGCGCCGCCCTGGCCCCCCTCGTCGAGCGGTTCGAGGCCAGCATCGTGGTCGTGGGTGGAGCCATCACCGGCTCGTGGGACCTCCTCGAGCCAGCGGTGCGGCACGGGCTGTCCGAGACCGCGCCCGCTCTCGACGGTCTGGCCGTGCGTCCGGCCGAGCGCAACGACCGGGCGGCGCTGCTGGGTGCGGCGGCCTGGTCGCTCAGCCCACCCGGCTGACCGCCCGGACCGCTGCCCGGGCCAGGTGCCGGTGACCGGCGTCGTTGGGGTGGACGCCGTCCGCCGCGACCATCGTGCCCACCGTCCAGCCCGGAACCGCCACGACGGTGGCGGCAGGATGGCGGGACGCGACCTGCCTCAGCGTCGCGTTGTAGGCCTCGACGACCGCGTCCGACGCCCGGTCGAACGGCGCGTACCCGGCGTAGTCGGCGATGCCGGGTTGCTCGACCGCCAGCACCGGCGTCGCCGGACCGGCCTGCACGAACGCGGCGAGCACGACGGCCAGGGCCTCGGCGTACGCCCCGCCCGCCCCCCGGGCGAACCCCCGCC
>CAXTVE010000027.1:0-6317 GCA_964247485.1 uncultured Propionibacteriaceae bacterium | reverse complement strand
ACGCCGACATTTGGTACTCCCGGTCAGGTTGGCGGGGCGGGGGGGGTTAGCGGGGGGCGGGGCGCGACGAGGCGCGCGGTCTGCGTGCTCAGGCTGCCGCTCTCGGCCCGGTTGTCCTCGCCGAGGTCGAGCGCCCGCGCGGCCAGGGCGGCCAGCCCGCGGTCGCGCCGGCTCGCACCGGTACCGAACGCCCAGGAGTGCCCGTACGCGCAGAGCACCTCGGTTCCCGGACGGTCGCTCACGTCCTCGTGCCGGGCACGGTCGCTCACGTCCCTGTGCCGCGTACCGACGCCTTGACCGTGGCCAGCCGCCGACCCACGCCGGGGCCGTGCGGGCGGATGCGGTAGCGGCCGACCTGGGCGGGCACGATGAACGTCTCGGCGTAGTGCACGACGAACGGCGCGAAGGCGCCCGTCGGGCTCTCCACGACGGCCTCCGCGCCCTCGACCAGGTTCAGCACGTTGACGGTGCCGGCGGTGTCGTGCTCGACCGGCTCGCTGAACCAGTGCCGGCGGACCTCGAGGAACTCCAGCTCGTGCAGACCGGTGCGCTCCTCGACCCAACCCGGACCGGAGCCGAGTGTCTCCACCCGACCGACCAGGCTGTCCCGGGTCCATTTGGTGTCGCGGTCCCACGCGATGTTCCGCCGGGCGTGGTCCAGGTGGATCGGGCGGGGTACGCCGTCGAGCCCGACCCGGTCCCAGTCCCACATCTTGAAGGTGAACAGGTACGGCGTGGCCGAGATCTCCAGCACCATCGAGTCGGCGCCGGAGCAGTGCACCGTGCCGGCCGGGATCGAGAAGTGGTCGTGCTTGCGGGCCGGGAAGGTGTTGACGAACTCCTCGGCGGGGAAGCTCAGCTCGCCGCGGGACGCCGACCCCAGCGAGGCCAGCATCGCGTCGGGGTCGATCCCGGTCTTCAGCCCGAGGTAGACCACGGCGTCGTCGGCGGCGTCCAGCAGGTAGTAGCTCTCGTCCTGGGTGTAGGGCACGCCGAAGGTGCGCTGGATGTAGTCGGTGGTCGGGTGCACCTGCAGCGAGAGGTTCCCACCCGCCATGGTGTCGAGGAAGTCGAACCGGATGGGGAACTCGGCCCCGAACCGGGCGAACGTGAGCGGGCCGAGCAGCTCCTGCGGATGGGTGAGCACCACGTCGATCGACGGCAGCTCCACGAGCTCACCGCCCAGGTCGAGCAGCAGGCTGTTCTCCTCGGGGACGCAGTCGAAGCACCACGCGTAGTTCTCCTCCTCCTCGTCCAGGCCGCAGACCCGCTTCATCCACTGGCCGCCCCAGACCCCCGGGTCGAAGAACGGCACCACCCGGAACGGTGCGCTGACCGCAGCGGCCATGCCCGCGCGGAAGGCGTCGGCGGTGATCAGCTTTCCCTCCGGGCCGGCATTGGTGTCGAGCACGAAGTCCAGGGAGGCGAACAGCTCGCGCTTGTGCCGGTCGGCCACCCGCCACTCGACGAAGTAGCCGCGCTTGACCTTGCGCAGGTTGTCCTCGCCCGAGTTGTCGCAGCGCCAGTTCGGCGCCCCCCGGCGCTGGCGCTGCTGGATCTCCCAGCGGGCCAGGTCGGCGAGCACCAGGGCCGACGGGCGGACCGGGATCAGGGCGGCGCCCCACCCGACCAGCACCGTGGGCCGGTCGGTGTCGCGGACCCGCTCGGCGAGGTCGACCAGCCGGTCGGCGTCGTAGAACGCGCGCAGGTCATGGTGGCTGATCACCCCGAACACCCGGTCGTCGGTCAGGTTGGCAGCGACCAGGGCGTCGATCTCGGCGATCGGGCGGGCCGCAGCCTGCTCGACATCGACGACGGCGTAGTCCGGCAGGGTCGCGCGGATCACGGCCACCAGCTCGGCGAGGTCGACGCCGGGGTAGGTGTCGACCACGATCAGTGGAGTCCGCTGACCGCCGTTCCGGGCGTGCTGGTCCACCTCGCGCCACACGGCCGCGCCCCGCCAGACGCGGTGGTCACCCGGTACCGGTACCGACGGGCGGAGGTCGTAGGCCGTCATCCGGTCCGGGAGGTCCCACCGCCGGTCGCCGACCGACCCCGGGCCCCCGTCGTAGTCGGCACAGGTTCCAGCTGCTCCGCACAGGTTGCAACCTGTGCCGGGTGGCCGAAACCTATGCGGGCATAGGTTTCAGACCCCGACGCGAGGGGGGCCGGGGTGGCGGGCACGCCTCAGCCCTTCTCGGCTCCGGCGGTCAGGCCCTCGGTCAGCAGGCGCTCGGTCGCGAAGAACATGATGATGATCGGCAGGGTGATGATCACCGAGCCGGCCATCAGCACGGTCGTGGGGATCTCGATGCTCCCCGCCAGCTGGGACAGCCCCAGGGAGACCGTCCACCGGTCCCGCTCCTCGATCAGGAACAGCAGGGCGAACAGGAACTCGTTCCAGGCGATCATGAACACGAAGAGCGCGTTCGACATGATCGCCGGCATGGCGAGGGGCAGGCTGACCCGGCGCATGATGCCGAGCCGGGTGCAGCCGTCGATGGCGGCGGCCTCCTCCAGGCTGACCGGGATGGTGTCGAAGTAGTTGCGCAGCATGTAGATCGAGACCGCGACGATCTGCGAGACGTAGACGATGAGCAGGCCGACCAAGGTCCCCCGCAGGCCGATCCGGACGAAGAAGACGAACAGCGGTACGGCCAGCAGGATGCTCGGGAACAGGTAGACGGCGAGGAACAGCCCGCTGATCTGGCGCCGGCCGAAGAACTCCAGCCGGCTGACCGCGTAGGCCCCCGGCAGAGCCACGAGCAACGTGAGGGCCACCGTGCTGAGGGCGATGATGGCGCTGTTGCGGATGAAGAACAGGAAGCCCTGTCCGCCGGCCTCGGGCGAGGCGAGCACGGCGCGGTAGCTGTCCAGCACCCACTGGTTGGGCGGCACGAACAACGCCCCCGGATCCTGCACGACGGCGTCGAGTGGCCGGATCGAGAGCAGCACCGTGTAGTAGAAGGGGAAGACGGTCACCACCAGCAGCAGGACGATGACCACCCAGCGCAGCACCCCGAGGACGCGTCGCTCCACCGAGTCACGCGTCCACCCCGAACGCGCGCGACCGGCCGGGGCGGGCTCGGCAGGTCGCTGGGCCTGTTGCACGGTCGTCGCCATCAGGCCACCTCTTCCTGGGTCCTGAACTTGCGCAGGTACAGGCCGACCAAGAAGGCCAGGATGAACGCCAGCACCAACGCCTGGGCCGAGGCGGCCCCGATGTCACCCCGCGCGGTCAGCGCGTTGAACACCCGGACGGCGACGACCTCCGTGCCCGCGCCACCACCGGTCAGCAGGTAGATGTCGTCGAAGCTGTTGAAGGTCCAGATGAAGCGCAGGACCGACAGCACTGCGATCGTCGGCAGCAGCTGGGGGAGCACGACGTGGGCGAAGCGCTGGGTCGGGGTCGCGCCATCGACGTGGGCCGCCTCCTCCAGCGTTCCCGGCACAGCCTGCAGTCGTGCGGTCAGGAACAAGAAGGCGAACGGAAACGACCGCCACGCCTCGAACGCGATGACCGTGAGCAGGGCGGTCGAGATGCCGAACGGCCCGTTGGCCTGACTCAGGAACGGGACCGGCTCGTCCCAGCCCAGCAGTCGCTGCCCCCAGTAGTTCACGATGCCGAACTGCGGGTTGAGCATCGTGCTCCAGGCGAAGGTCGCGGCCACGACGGGCGCGACGTAGGGCAGCAGCATCGCGGCGCGGACGAACGTCCGACCCCGAAACGGTTTGCGGAGGGCCATCGCGGCGATCAGACCGATGATGATCGCCGACGCCGTCCCCAGCACGGAGTAGGCCAGGGTGGTCAGCAGCGAGGTCCAGAACCCCTCCGAGGTGAGGATCCCGCGGAAGTTGGCCAACGTGTAGTCGCCGAAGATCCCCGCGTTCCGCAGGTTGATCAGCCGGATCCGCTGGAACGCCATGGAGAAGGTCCACAGGATGGGCAGCACCACCATGACCACGACGATGATCAGCGTCGGAGCGATCAGGGTGAGACCGGCGCGAGCGTCGGCCCGCCGCTGGCGGCCGGTGGCTCGGCGCTCCGCACCGGCCCGCTGCGGCTCCCCGCCCTTCGGCGAGGAGACCAGTGCGGCGCCGTCCGCCGGGGCTTGCTGGCTCATTCCAGCGACTTCTTGATCGTCCGCAGCTCATCGGCAGCCTGTTTGGCCGCCGCGGTGGCATCGGCGTCACCGCCCGTCAGCTCGCCGATGGCCTTGGGGACCGGCAGCTCGCCGAGCGAGGCGCCGATCAGGTCACCTTGACCCTGGGTGATCCCCCACCGGGAGAATTTGTCGGCCCCGCCGGTCAGGATGTCGATGACGTCCTGCGGGTAGAACTCCGACAGTGGCGCTTTGGTGTCCACGCCCACCTCGAGGTCCTTCCAGGCGTCGACGTACTGGGTCGGGTTCTCCTTGGTGCCCAGCCGGACGGGGTACTTGCCCTCCGGCGCGATGGCGACCCAGTCGGTGTAGCCGTCGCTGAGCATGTACTCGATGAACTTCTGCGACGGCTCCTCCTTGGCGGTGGCGGTGATCGCCCAGGACGAGACCTCGCCGAACTGCGCCGGCTCCCCGTCCGGGCCGGAGATCGCGGCCACGACCCCGGTGTTCTCGGCCAGGAACTTCGGGTCGGCCTTGCACTCGGCGCAGCTGGGCTTGGCGTCGTTGCGGAGGCCGGCGAGCTCGTCGAGCAGGAACGTCGACCAGATGGCCATCGCCGACTGGCCGGCGAAGTAGCTGGCGCGAACGGTGTCGACGTCCTGGGTGCCCGGCACGGAGTAGGACTTGATCAGGTCCCCGTAGAACTGGAACGCGGCCACGCACTGCGGGGAGTCCATGGTCACCTCGCCCGCGTCATCGACCATCTGGCAGCCGTTGCCCAGTGCGATCTGCTCGAAGGTCTGCTGGGTGAACGCGTCGCCCGGGGTCGTCGCCCCGACGAAGCCGGCCACCTTGGTGCTGTCCAGCGCCTTGGCCGCGGCCAGGATCTGGTCGTACGTCTGGGGAGCCTGCAGACCCGCCTTCTCGAACAGGTCCTTGCGGTAGTACAGCAGCTGCGACCACGCGTCGGTCGGGATCGAGAGCTGCTGGTCCCCCTGCCGGGTCAGCTCGAGCGACCGCGGGGAGAACGTGTCCGCCCCGAGCGCATCGATCACGGCCGACGTCGCCTCGGTGTTGAGCAGCTCGTTGCCCGACAGCGTGCGGACCGCGGCCAGCGGCTGGGAGCCGATCACGTCCGGCAGCTCACCGGCGGCCGCGGCCGAGGTCAGCAGCTGGTTGAACTGGTCTTCGTCGACGCCCACGAGCTCGACCTCGACGCCGCTCGCCGCGGTGAACTTGGCGATGATCTCCTTGGTCTTGGCGACGCGGTCCGGGATGGTGTCACCGGTCCAGACGACGATCTTGTTGTCGCCGCCGCCGCTCCCTTCCTCCTCCGATCCCCCGCCACAGGCCGCTAGGCCGACCAGGGAGAGAACCGCTGCGCAGGCGATCGCGCGCCGGGTCGAGGTGAACATCCAGACTCCTTCGTGCTAGGTCCAGCGGCCGCTCGTCACGCTCGTCGTCGCGCTGGCCCGGCCGTACGCCAGCTTTCGAGACGACACCGTGGTGACGTACCCGCGCGCGGACTTCCTTAACGTTTATCTAAGCCTCATTTAAGACTGATGACAAGACGTAAACCGCTACGCGTTGGTATGTTCTCAGCACGGAAGCCAGCGCATCCGGGCAGCCCGCAGCGTCGGGGATCGGAGGGGCACGTGCCGCCGAGTGCGACCAGCGCGGGCGCGCTCCTGCAGCTGTTCCGAACGAACCGTGCCCGCACCCGGAACGACGTCCAGACCCTGACCGGCCTGGCTCGCTCCACGGTCACGTACAAGATCGACGCGCTCCTCGACGCCGGCTACCTGGTGGCCGACGGCAGCATCGTGGACGGCCGGGGCCGACCGTCGACCCGGCTCCGGGTGAACGACCACAGCATGACGGTTCTGGCGGCAGACCTGGGCGCGACCCACGGCCGGTTGGCGGTGGCCACGGCGGCGGGGGAGGTGCTGGCCGAGGAGGTCATCGAGAGCTCCATCGCCAAGGGTCCGGCGGCGGTCCTCAGCATGGTGCACCAGGGGTTGGCCACGCTGTTGACGGGCTCGGGGCGGACCGGGGCCAGCGCGCTGCTGGTCGACTACGTGCTGACGGGGGCGGTGTCGGTCTCGGCCGGGGTGGACAACGTGATCTCGGCGTTCCCGGACCTCAACCCGGCCCGGGTCCCGCTGGCGCTCGTCCTGGTCGCGCTCCTGGCCGCGGCCAACCTGCGCGGGATCC
>CAXTVE010000026.1:641-15702 GCA_964247485.1 uncultured Propionibacteriaceae bacterium | reverse complement strand
CGCCGGTTCCCGGCCCGATCACCGCGGTCGGGCAGATCGTGGCGCTCGACGATTTCGGTCGAGCGCAGTCCGGCGGCTGGGGCGCGGCCGGTCTGGGCGGGTCCTGGAGCCACCCGGCTGAGGCGGCGCGGTTCTCGGTGGCGGGCGGGTCCGGCACGGTCCGGCTGCAGGCCGGTGACGGGTTCGAGGCCCGGTTGAACGGCGTGAGCACGGCGAAGGCCAATGCGCGGATCGCTATGTCCGTCAACCAGCCCCCCGGTGGTCCCGGATACTTCATCAGCCTGGTGGGCCGCCAGGTCGGCTCGACCGGCGACTACCGGGCCAAGTACGGGATCGCCGCCAACGGCAGCGTGGCGATCTGGCTGGTCCGCACCAGCCGGGGCAGCGAGACCGTGCTGAGCAGTGTCGCCACCGGCCTGAAGTACTCAGTCGGGGACACCCTGGTCTTCCGCACCGAGGTCAGCGGCACCTCTCCGACCACGGTGAAGGCCAGGGTGTGGAAGATCAACACCCCGGAGCCGACCGAGTGGGCCGTCACGGCGACCGACGGGGCGGCCGAACTCCAGGGACCCGGATCGGTCGGGCTGTACGCCTACAGCGCAGGCACGGCGAACGGAGCGCCGGTGGTTGTCTCGGTGGACGGTTTGCTGGTCCGCACGGCCACGTAGGTCGTACGGCCCGGTTGGCGCACGCCGCTCAGATGACGTGCTGGCGCGCGTTCAGCTCGTTGGCGATCATGGTCGACGACGTGCCCTGCGTGTAGGGGAAGTAGACGATCTGCACCCCGACCTCGGTGAAGCGACCCTCGATCTGCTGCCACTTGTCGGTGCCGTACCAGTCGTCGCCGACGAACATGATGTCGAACTTCAGCCGCTGCCACATGGCGAACTTGTCCATGTCGTACTGCGGCACGACAGCCGACACCCCCTTCACCTCGCGGACGATCTCCATCCGCTCGACGAACGGGACGATCGGCGCCTTGCCTTTGTACTGCACCAGCTCGTCGGAGGAGACACCGACGATCAGCCGGTCACACAGCCCGGCGGCATTGTGCAGGATGCGCAGGTGGCCGACGTGGAACAGGTCGAACACCCCGGAGGTGTAGCCGACGATCTCACCCGTCCGGCGCGCCGCCCCCATCTGCTGATCGTAGCGAGAGGGCGACCCGGGTCGGTCCGGCACGGCGATGTGCTCCTCCGACCAGGAGACAGGTGGGAAATCACCGGCGGTCCCGACGCGGGTGCGATCGGTGGTGTGGTCCAGATTCTCTACGCGCATGGCTTCTCTCGTTCGTGTGTGCTTGTCGAAGCAGGTAGGTGGTTGCCGATGGGAGACGCAGTCGCGGACTCGTCGCCGGCCGGTCAGGGATCGATTCGCCCGACGCTTCGTCGGCGGGCGGGCACCGGAGCTAGAACGCCCCGCGCTTGGTCAGTACGGCGAAGAAGGTCTTCCACATGATCAACAGATCAAGGGAGAGGCTCCAGTTCTCGACGTATCGCAGGTCGAGCCGGACGGTCTCCTCCCAGCTGAGCAGGGAACGTCCGCTCACCTGCCACAGGCCGGTCAGCCCCGGGGTCACCAGCAGGCGGCGACGGGCGTGGTTCTCGTAGACCTCGACCTCGGACTGCAGGGGAGGCCGCGGACCGACCAGCGACATGGTTCCCGCCAGCACGTTGAACAGCTGCGGCAGCTCGTCCAGGGACCACCGTCGCAGGAACCGGCCCACCGAGGTGATCCGCGGGTCGCTCTCCATCTTAAACATCACACCGATGCTGGGGTTCTGCGCCCGCAGCGCGGCCAGCCGAGCATCGGCGTTGGCGTGCATGGAGCGGAACTTGAACATGGTGAAGGTGGTGCCGTCCAGTCCGACCCGGGTCTGTCGGTAGAGCACTGGCCCCCGGTCGCCCAGCTTGATGACCAGCGCGATGAGCGCCAGCACGGGTGAGATCACCAGCAGACCGACGCTCGACAGACAGATGTCGGTCGCCCGCTTGACGAACCGGCGCCAGCCGACGAAGTGCGGCTGCTCGACGTGCAGCAACGGGAGTCCGACGTAGGGCCGGATGTGCATGCGCGGTCCGGCGACCTCGATCAGTCCCGGGTGCACGAGCAGCTCGACGTCAGCACCCTCGAGCGACCAGGACAGCTCCCGCAGGTCGTGGTGCCGCATGGTGTCCCCGCCGGTCACCGCGACGGCATCCGCGTGGTGGGTGCGGATCAGGGTTGGCACCGAGGCCAGGTCCCCGAGGACCCGCAGCCCCGCATCGCGGGCGGTGCCGGCATCTGTCCGGGGCACGCAGGCGCCGACCACGGTCATGCCACAACCTGGCTCCCGCGACAGGATCTGGCTCAGGTCCGCCGCTGCGTACGCGCTGCCCACCACGATCACCCGGCGGACGTTGCGGCCCGCCTTCTGCTGGGCGTGCAAGCGGGTGCGAGCGACGTAACGGACCACGAGACTCGCCAACCCGGCCAGCGGCACCGCCATGACCGAGAGCGCGACCACGCCGTAGCGGTCGGTGAGCGCGGACGGCACGGCACCACCGGCGATGGCCAGGATCCCGCCCCGGAAGATCGCGCGGAGCTCGTCGCTGCCCACACCGATGGCGCTGCCCTCATAGCCGCGGTTGAGTCCGATCACCAACGGCCAGGCCAGGGTGGCTCCCACCATGAGCACGGACAGTTTCGTCGCGCTGAAGCTGATGATGCCCGGGAACAGCAGGGCGGCGCCCACCACGGCGAGCGTCCCCACCAAGCCGTCCAGCAGCATCAGCCGGCCGGTGTAGCGCCGGCTCCAGACCCCGAAATTGACGCTGCGAGCCCCGACGGTCGACCCGACCGGCCCCGCCTCGGTTCGATCGGCCAGCCGCAGCCCGGGCCGTGCCGGTGCGGTCGTACCGAGTTCGGCAGCTCCGCCGGCCCGCTCGGTGATCCGGACCGGCAACGTGTCGGCGCCCGCCGCCGATGTGTGGTCGCCAAAACCGAAGGCCGGCGGCCCACCTTGTTCCTCCAGGACCGCTGCGACGGCAGCAGTCACCCCCTGATGTGGTCGTCCCATGACTCGACTTCCCCCGTTGTCTTGTCGCCCCCCGACAAGATCGACACACCCCCCGGATGACCGCCCTCACGACGTCATCGTCGATCACGCTGGAAGTCGGGGTCCCAACACAAGGAACCCTGACCCCCAGACCTGATACCTCAGGTGGTCAGCCAGGAGCCTGAAGGTTAGCAATCGGCGACATTTAGATGACGGGTCGAGACAGAATCGTGACTCGGGCACGGAGAGCGGACGCCGGCCGGTCCCCGATGACGTCGCCCAGCATCTCCAGGCCAGGTAGGTATTTGACGTGCAGGATGGAACTATTCACCCGGTCTGGCACCACCAAGCGGCCGTCGGCTTGAATGCGACCCTCGACGATCGTTATCGCGCCGTGACCGAATGGACTGATCAAACGAGGGCCTCGCCCCCCGTAGAGCGGTCCGGGGTGGGCTCAATTGGCCCGGCTCTGGCGGTCCTGACCGGCAGCTCGGTGATGTATACCTTCCGGCTAGGATTTGTGCTGTGGGTGTCATCGCCGACCTGGGCCGTCCGTCGTACGCCGGTGCCGAAGTGGTCGTCGAGGCGCCCGGACCGGGGCCCGGCAACTGGGCCGGCGCGGCCAGCTGCGTACTGGTCGACGACGTCTTCTGGCTCGCCTACCGGGTCCGACGACCCCTGGACGAGGGGCGTGGCGTGAGTGTGGTCGTCGCCCGGTCCGACGACGGCGTCCGGTTCACATCGGTCACCGAGGTCGGACGGGACATGTTCGGCGCCGCCTCGTTCGAGCGACCGGTCGTCACACCGACCGACTCCGGCTGGCGCCTCTATCTCAGCTGTGCCACCCCGGAGTCCAAGCACTGGTGGATCGAGGCCCTCGACGCGCGGACGCCGGAGGGGCTCCGCCGCGGACGCCGACGTCTGGTCCTGCCGGGTGACCGGTCATGGGCGGTCAAGGACCCGGTGATCCTCCGGGACGGTCCGGTCTGGCACATGTGGGTGTGCTGCCACCCGCTCGACGTCCCCGGGGCCGAGGACCGGATGGTCACCCGGCGCGCGGTGAGCCGCGACGGGCTGGTCTGGACCGACCGGGGAGAGGTGCTGGGTGGCACCACCGGCGCCTGGGACGAGCGGGGAGCGCGGGTGACCGCGGTCCTGAGTCTCGACCCGCTCACGGTGCTCTACGACGGACGCGCCACCGCCGCCGCCAACTGGCACGAGACGACCGGGCTGGCCCGTACCGACGGCGACCGCCTGGTCAGCCAGGGCGATGCACCGGTCGCGACCTCCCCGGACGGCGACGGCGCCCTGCGCTACGTCAGCGCCGTGGCCCTGCGCGACGGCCGGACCCGGTTCTACTTCGAGGCCGCTCGTCCCAACGGTGCTCATGACCTGATGACGTCGGTCTCCCGCTAGCCGGACGCCAGTCGCTCGGCGAAGGAGCCGCGCCCGGTCACCGAGCGCCAGTCCGCGAACGACTCCCCGAGAACCTCCTCCAGCCGGGCGATGTCATCCAGACCTTCGGCCACCAGCCGTTCGCGCTGCTCCGGAGCGAGCCGCGGCCGCTGCGTCGGGCCACCGTGCTGCAGCGCGGCGACCAGGGGCCGGCTCGCCTGGCGCCAGACCTGGGGCGGGAACAGCCGCCCGGCCGCCGCCCCCGCCCGGATCGCCCGGCCGAGCACGGCGGCCCGCAGGCCCGGCCGGACGAAAGGGCGGGAGTTGTCCGGTGGCACGGCGCTGATCCGGTCCTCGGCCAGCCCGAGGAATCGAGCCACCCGGTTCAGCGTCTCGACCGGCTGGGAGACGAGCTGCCAGTAGCGCAGCACCAGCACCCGGTCCCGGTCCACCCGGTCGAGCAGGTCCGCCAGCTGCTCCCCGTAACGCCCGAGTCGGCGGTAGTGCCAGAACGGGGCCCACCCGGCAGCCACCCGCGCGTCCTCCGCGTGCCAGGCCGCCACGAAGTCCCCGACCGGCTCCAGCCCATCGACCCACAGGTGCATCCAGTTGGAGTACGCCCGGTCGATCGGATCCCGGATCACGACCAGCAGGCGGGCATCGGGCAGCTCGTCGGCGATCCGCCGCCCCGCCCCCGGGCGGGTCAGGGAGAAACGGGGGCTGTGCAGGCCGAGGGGGTGGGGCGGGGCCGCGGCGAACAGGGCGGCGTACTCGTCCCGGCGCCACACCCACTCCTGCTGGCTGTGTCCGTCCCCCGGTCCGGCATACGCGGGCGGCGGCGCGTCGGCGCACATGTAGTACTTCGGTTCCTTGACCGACGAGGCGTAGACCTGGGGATGCCGGGCCAGAGCCGCGTGCAGAGCCGTCGTCCCGGCCTTGGGCGCCCCGACGATCAGCACGTCCGGCTTGTATTCCCCACTGGACATATGGGGAATGCTACCGGCCAGGGCCCATCCGGCGTCTCGACCGTCACGGCCGCGGTCACGGCTCGTTCACCACACGGGCTGCCGGGTCGGTCGATTGTTGGTATGGTGCTGGCATCCGAACGGGGGGATGAGCAGCGGCGTGTCTACGGACGGGTCGAGGGTGCGTGCTTGTCGGACAATCCTGGCTGCTTGAGGGCATGAGGACCGGGGGGCGTGGCCTCGGTGGAGTGAACGATCCTCCCGTCGGTCCGCTGCGAGTTCGAGATGGGACGCTCTCATGTCGGTAAGGGCAAGTCGTCGGGTCATGTCAGTGCTCACCGCGACGGCGGTGCTGTTGGGATTCGGCGTCCTCGGATCGCCACCCGCGGTCGCCGCGCCGGCTCCGGTCCTGCAGCCGAGCAGCGAGGCCATGACGGCGGACCGCCTGCCGACGGTGCAGATCGACGGTGTCGTCTGGTCCCAGGCCATCGTGGGGAACACGGTCTACGCCGGCGGTCGCTTCAACAACGCCCGGCCGGCGGGTGCCGCCGCGGGCACGAACCTGACGCCGCGGGGCAACCTGCTGGCCTACGACATCACGACCGGCAACCTGGTGACCTCGTTCGCGCCCACCCTCAACGGTCAGGTGCTGGGGGTGGCGGCCTCGCCGGATGGCACCCGGATCTACGTGGTGGGGGACTTCGCGACGGCCAACGGGCAGGCCCGGCGGCGAGTGGCGGCCTACAGCACGGCGACGGGCCAGCTGATCTCCACGTTCAACCCGTCCGGTCCGAACTCGCAGGCCCGCTCAGTGGTCGCGACCAACGACACCGTGTACGTGGGCGGCGGGTTCCTGGGCCTGGCCAACGGCACGCTGCGCAACAACCTGGTGGCCTACCGCGCCTCCGACGGCGCGGTCCTGCCGTGGAACCCGAGCGCGACCGGGACCGGGACCGATCCATCTGCCGCCGTCTGGGCCCTGGCCATCTCCGCCGACGGTGCGTCGGTGTTCGCAGGTGGGCAGTTCCAGAACGTCGGCGGGCAGCCGGCCTACGGCCTGGCGAAAGTCGCCGCCTCGGGCACCGGAGCGCTGGACACGACCTGGCGGCCCTCGGTCCGCAACGCCGGCGAGGACGCCGGCATCGCCAGCCTCGTGGTCCAGAACGGTTCGGTGTACGGCACCACCTGGCACTTCGGACCCGGCGGCAACCTCGAGGGTGTCTTCAAGTCCCCGGTCGACGGCGCCAGTGACGCCACGGACGTCTCCTGGGTCACCGACTGCCACGGCGACAACTACTCCAGCTTCCTGTCCACCGGGGTGGTCTACAGCGCCGGCCACGCCCACTACTGCGGGAACATGGGCGGCGGCCATCCGCAGTACTCCACCTGGAAGTTCCAGCACGCCCAGGCCTGGAGCGACACAGTCACCGGGGACATCCTGAACGACGTGCACGGCTACCCCAACTGGCGGGGCCAGGAGCCGGGGCCGGCGATGGTGAACTGGCTGCCCGACCTGGCCATCGGCAGCTTCACCGGTCAGTACCAGGCCGGCTGGAACGTGACCGGCACCAGCAACGGCGACTACATCGCCTACGGCGGGGAGTTCCCGCGGGTCAACGGCGTGAACCAGCAGGGCCTCGTCCGCTTCGCCAAGCGCAGCCTGGCCGGCACCCCCAAGGCCGAGGGCCCGCGCTTCGAGGTCACCCCGTTCGTGCCCACCCTGGTTCCGACCTCGACCACGGCCCTGCGGGTCAGCTGGCCGTCGGGCTGGGACCGGGACGATCGGACCCTGACCTACCGGGCCTATCGGACCGGCGTGGCCGCGCCGCGATACCAGGTCGATTCCAACTCGCAGTGGTGGAACCTGCCGCAGCTCGGCTTCACCGACACCGGCCTGACGCCCGGCGCGACCTACACGTACCGGGTGGTGGTGAACGACCCCGGCGGTAACACGGTCAACGGCGGCAGCGTCTCGGTCACCATGCCGACGTCGTTCGGAGCGGCCAACGCGTACGCGACGACGGTGCGGAACAACGGGGCCCGCATCTACTGGCCGCTGAACGAGACGTCGGGGACCACGGTCACCGACCGGGCGGCCACCGCCGGCTCGTCGCCCAACGTCGGGGTCACCGACGGCCGGGCCGACACCGGCGTCACCTGGAACCAGCCGGGCGCCATTCCCGGCAACAGCGCCGCCTCGTTGGGCAACAACGACTTCAGCCGCGTCTTCGCCGGCAACTGCCCGGCCACGGCGGGCTGCCAGTGGGGCACCGAGACGGCCCCGGACACCTTCACCAGCCAGGTCTGGATTCGGACCACGACCACCAGCGGCGGGCGGATCCTCGGCTTCGGGGACCTGCAGAACGGTAGTTCCGGCCACCGCGACCGGCATCTCTACATGGACAACACCGGGCGGATCCACTTCGGGGTGAAGGCCCAGAACAACGCGCTGCGCACGGTCAACAGCCCGCTTCCCTACAGTGACGGTCAGTGGCACATGGTGACCGCCACGATGAGCTCCGCCGGCATGCGGTTGTACGTGGACGGGGTCCAGGTCGCCTCGCGGACCGACACCACCGAGGGCGAGGCCTACCTCGGGTACTGGCGGCTCGGCGGGGACAACCTCGGCGGCTGGCCGTCCGCGCCCAGCAGCCAGAACTTCGTCGGCGGGGTGGACGAGGTCGCGATCTATCCAACCGCGCTGAGCGCATCGGCGATCCTCGCCCAGTACCAGGCCCGGAACGGGGCGGCGCCCAACCAGCCTCCGGCAGCGGCCTTCACCTCAACGACCGCCGGGTTGACGGTCTCGATGAACGGATCGACCTCTACCGACAGCGACGGCACGATCGCCAGCTACTCCTGGGCGTTCGGCGACGGGGCGACGGCGACCGGCGCGACCGCATCGCACCCCTACGCCTCGCCGGGAACCTACGACGTGAGCCTGACCGTCCGAGACGACGACAACGCGACGGACACGGTGACCCGCTCGATCACGGTGGTCGCGCCCGGAGCGCTCGCCAGCGACGCGTTCAACCGCACGGTCGCCGACGGCTGGGGCAGCGCCGACGCCGGCGGGGCCTGGTCGCTGACCACGGCGGCCAGCAACTTCGGGGTGGCCAACGGCGTGGGAACGGCGCGGCTCGCCACCTCGTCCGGACCGTCGGCGTACCTCAACAGCGTCTCCGCCCAGAACGTCGACCTGGTGACCAGCTTCCGCTACGACAAGCCGGGCACCGGGGGTGGCATCTACATGTCGCTGGTCGGTCGTCGCATCGGCACGTCCGACTACCGGGTCAAGCTGGTCTCGCGCGGCACCGACAGCCTGCTCTACCTGGTGCGCACCACGACGGGCACCGAAACCGTGCTGGCCAGCACGGTGCTCAGCGGCGTCGTGATGAGTCCCGGAGACCAGCTGAACCTCCGCCTGCAGGCGGAGGGCAACGGGACCACGACCTTGCGGGGCAAGTTCTGGCGCGGGACCGCGCCCGGAAACGAGCCTGCCGCGTGGACGCTGACGGCGACCGACACCACGGCCGCCCTGCAGAACCCGGGCGCGGTCGGTCTGGCCAACTACCTGTCCGGCAGTGCCACGAATGCACCCGTTCTCGCTGAAGTCGCCGACTTCTCCGCCCGGACATTGGGCTGATCGCCGCCACAATGCCGTGACCAATTTGTGACGCTTATTCGCATGCGGCGGCGGCACTTCTTGATATCTTCGTGGCGCTGTTAGGGGATCGCGGCGCAGTGTCTTGGGGGGGACTGCGGCGTATAGGGGAATCCAGCATGGGCCACCGCACAGGCGGGCCCGAGTGCAATTCTTCAAACAATGCCCGGGCCGGATCTATCCGGCGGGGTGTCGTTCGTCCGCTGACGGTCCAGTGTCAGCGCGACCAAGGGGATCTCATGCCGGGCACCACGCGGCGAACTCGTAAGACGATCATTTCGGTTCTCACCGGACTGCTGGCGGTCGGTGGCCTGCTGGCCCTGGGGGCCGAGCCGGCCGCGGCCGCTCCGGCCCCGGTGCTCGACGCGACCGCGAGCGGCTTCACGGCCGATCGGCTGCCGACCGTGCAGATCGACGGCGTGGCCTGGTCCCAGGTGGTGGTCGGCAACACCGTCTACGTGGGCGGTCGCTTCAACAACGCCCGCCCGGCGGGTGCCGCCGCGGGCACGAACCTGACGCCGCGGGGCAACCTGCTGGCCTACGACATCACGACCGGCAACCTGGTGACCTCGTTCGCTCCCACCCTCAACGGTCAGGTGCTGAGCGTGGCGGCCTCGCCCGACGGCACCCGGATCTACGTGGCCGGTGACTTCACCACCGCCAACGGGCAGGCCCGGCGGCGGGTGGCGGCCTACAGCACCGCGAACGGTCAGCTCATCTCGACCTTCAACCCCTCGGGACCCAACTCGCAGGCGCGGGCGGTGATCGCGACCAACGACACCGTGTACGTCGGCGGCGGCTTCCAGGGCCTGGCCAACGGCACGCTGCGCAACAACCTGGTGGCCTACCGCGCCTCCGACGGCGCGGTCCTGCCGTGGAACCCGAACGCCACCGGTTCCGCCAGTGACGCCACCGCGACGGTCTGGGCTGTGGCGGTCTCCGCCGACGGCGCCTCGGTCTTCGCTGGCGGCTCGTTCCAGAACGTCGGCGGGCAGCCGGCCTATGGCCTGGCCAAGGTCAGCGGGTCCGGTGCCGGCGCCATCGACACCACGTGGCAGCCTTCGGTCCGCAACGCCGGCAAGGACGCCGGCATCAGCAGCCTTCGGGTCCAGGCCGGCAACCTGTACGGCACGACCTGGCACTTCGGTCCCGGCGGCAACCTCGAGGGGTCCTTCAAGATCCCGGTCAGCACCAGCGACGTCACGTGGGTGACCGACTGCCACGGTGACAACTACTCGGCCTATCTGAACGACGGCGTGGTCTACACCGCCGGCCACGCGCACTACTGCGGCAACATGGGCGGCGGCTTCCCGCAGTACTCGACCTGGCAGTTCCAGCACGCGCAGGCGTGGTCCGACACGGTGACCGGCGACATCCTGAACGACGTGCACGGCTACCCGAACTGGCATGGCGTGGAGCCCGGCCCGGCGATGGTCAACTGGCTGCCCGACATGGCCATCGGCAGCTTCACCGGCCAGTACCAGGCCGGCTGGAACGTGACCGGCAACAACGACTACCTGGCCTACGGCGGCGAGTTCCCGCGGGTGAACGGGGTCGGTCAGCAGGGCCTGGTCCGCTTCGCCAAGCGCAGCCTGGCCGGCAACCCGAAGGCCGAGGGCCCGCGCTTCGCGGCCACGCCCTTCGCGCCGCGGCTCGTGCCCACGTCGACCACCGCACTCCGGGTCAGCTGGCCCGCGGCCTGGGACCGGGACGACCAGACGCTCACCTACAAGGCCATCCGCACCGGTGTCTCGACGCCGCGCCACCAGGTCGACGTGAAGTCCCAGTGGTGGAATCTGCCGCAGCTCGGCTTCACCGACACCGGCCTGACCCCGGGCGCCACCTACTCCTACCGGATCGTGGTCAACGATGCGGGCGGCAACACGGTCAACGGCAGCACCGTCTCGGTCACGATGCCCACCACCGCCCCGGCCAGCACGGCGTACGCGAACAAGGTGCGGACCGACGGTGCGCGGATCTACTGGCCGCTCAACGAGACGTCCGGCACCACCGTGACCGACCGGGCGGCCGCGTCGGGCTCGGCCCCCAACGTCGGCGTGACCGACGGCCGGGCCGACACCGGCGTGACCTGGAACCAGCCGGGCGCGATCACCGGTGACTCGGCGGCCTCGCTGGGGGACAACGACTGGAGCCGCGTCTTCGCGGGGAACTGCGCCGCCACGGCCGGCTGCAACTGGGGCACCGAGACGGCGCCCGACACCTTCACCAGCCAGGTATGGGTCAAGACCGGCACGACCAACGGCGGCCGGATCCTCGGGTTCGGCGACCTGCAGAACGGCGGCTCCGGGCACCGGGACCGCCACCTCTACATGGACAACGCGGGCCGTCTGGTCTTCGGCGTGCGGGGTCAGGACAACAGCCCGCGCACCGTGTCCAGCGCCCGCTCCTACAACGACGACCAGTGGCACATGGTCACCGCGACGATGAGTGGGCAGGGCATGGCCCTCTACGTCGACGGGGTACGGGTCGGCCGGCGCTCGGACACCACGGAGGGCGAGTCCTACCTGGGCTACTGGCGGCTCGGTGGGGACAACCTCGATGGCTGGCCCAGCCGACCCAACGCAAACAACTTCGTCGGCGCCGTCGACGAGGTGGCGATCTATCCGACCGCACTGACGCAGGCGCAGGTCCTGGCCCAGTTCGAGGCCAGCGGCCGCACTTCGGTCATCCCGCCGGCCCCGGCGGACACCTACGGCGCGGCCGTCTACGCCGACGAGCCGGATCTGTACTGGCGGTTCGCCGAGACCGACGGGACCAAGGCGCTCGACTCCGGCAAGTCGCTGAATGACGGCACCTACCGCAACGGGGTCAGCCTGGGTGCCGCCGGACGGATCGCCGGCAACGCCGCCGCATCCTTCGCCGGCGACGACGACCTGGTGTCCTCCGACGCCCAGGTCTCGAACCCGACCGTCTACTCCGAAGAGGTCTGGTTCAAGACCACCAGCACCGCGGGCGGGAAGATCATCGGCTTCGGTGACAACCCGGCCGGCACCTCCGGCAGCTATGACCGGCACGTCATCATGTTCAACGACGGCCGCCTGATGTTCGGGGTGTGGACGGGCTTCGCCAACGTGATCGAGACCCCGAGTGCGTACAACGACGGCGGTTGGCACCACGTGGTCGCCAGTCAGGGCCCGGGCGGCATGAAGCTGTACGTCGACGGGGTCCTGGTCGGCACCAACCCGCAGGTCAACGCGCAGCCCTACAGCGGGTACTGGAAGGTCGGCGGTGACACCACGTGGGGCGGGACCTCCAGCAACTACCTGAGTGGCACGCTCGACGAGGCCGCGATCTACTCCTACGAGCTGAGCGCAGCCCGGGTGAGCGCCCACTTCTCCGCGGGCGGGGGCGTCCTCAACCAGGACCCGACGGCGGCGTTCACCTCGGCCACCAACCAGCGGCGAGCGGCGTTCGACGCCGCTGGCTCGGCCGACCCGGATGGCACGATCGTCCGGTACGACTGGGACTTCGGCGACGACTCGACCGGTTCCGGCGCCACGCCGGCCCACGTCTACGGCGCGTCGGGCACCTATGCCGTGAAGCTCACCGTCACCGACAACAAGGGCGGCAAGGGGACCGTCACCCGTTCGGTGACCATCGCGGCCCCGGCCGGCCCGTCCGATGCGTACGGCAAGGCCGTCTACGCCGACCAGCCGCGGCTGTACTACCGCCTCGGCGAGAACAGCGGCACCGTCGCCGCCGACGCCAGTGGCGGGTTGAGCGACGGCACCTACTACAACGGCTACACCCTGGGTCGATCCGGCGCTCTCGTCGTCGCCGACACGGCGGCCGGCTTCGACGGTAACAACGGCTTCGTCTCCTCCGACGAGTCCTTCGCCAACCCCTCGGTCTACTCCGAGGAGGCGTGGTTCAAGACGAGCACGACCCGTGGCGGCAAGATCATCGGCTTCGGCAGCAACCGCACCGGCAGCTCGGGCAGCTACGACCGGCATGTCTACATGGGTGACGACGGCCGCCTGGTCTTCGGCACCTACACCGGTCAGCTCAACACCATCACCTCGACCGCCGCGTACAACAACGACCAGTGGCACCACGTCGTGGCCACCCAGTCGGGCAACGGCATGCGCCTCTACGTCGACGGTGAGCTCGTGGGTACCAACCCGCAGACGCAGGCGGAGGGGTACACCGGGTACTGGAAGATCGGGGGCGACAACACCTGGGGCTCCTCCAGCGCCTACTTCGACGGAACGATCGACGAGGCCGCCGTCTACCTGAGCGAGCTGAGTGCCACCCGCGTGGCGGCGCACTACGCAGCGGCGGCGCCGGTCCCGAACCAGAAGCCGACCGCAAGGTTCACGGTCGACGCGACCAACCTGGCGGTGGCCACGGATGCGTCGCAGTCCAGTGACCCCGACGGCACTGTCACCGGCTACGCCTGGAAGTGGGGCGACGGCGCGACGGGCACGGGGAAGACGGCGAACCACACCTACACCCAGGCCGGGACCTTCACGATCGAGCTGACCGTCACCGACGACGCCGGAGCCAGCGATGTGCTGACGAAGGCGGTGACGGTGACGGCGGCCAACCAGCCGCCGACGGCGAGCTTCACCACCTCGGTCACCAACCTCAAGGTGGACGCCGACGCCGGCTCTTCCACCGATCCGGACGGCACGATCGCGACCTACGCCTGGAAGTTCGGCGACGGCAAGACCGGCACGGGTCAGACCCCCTCGCACACCTACGACGAACCGGGTGAGTACTCGATCGAGCTGACCGTCACCGACGACGACGGCGCCACCAACGTGCAGACCAAGTCGGTCACGGTGACGGCACCGCCGAACCTCAAGCCGACGGCCGCCTTCACGTCGACGTCGTCGGCGCTGGCCGCGTCGTTCAACGCGTCGACCTCGACCGACCAGGACGGCACCATCGCGTCCTACGCGTGGAGCTTCGGTGACAACACCAGCGGGTCCGGGGTGTCGCCCAACCACACCTACGGGCAGGCGGGCACCTACGCGGTGCAGCTGACGGTGACCGACGACGACGGCGCCACCAACGTGCAGACCAAGTCGGTCACGGTGACGGCACCGCCGAACCTCAAGCCGACGGCCGCCTTCACGTCGACGTCGTCGGCGCTGGCCGCGTCGTTCAACGCGTCGACCTCGACCGACCAGGACGGCACCATCGCGTCCTACGCGTGGAGCTTCGGTGACAACACCAGCGGGTCCGGGGTGTCGCCCAACCACACCTACGGGCAGGCGGGCACCTACGCGGTGCAGCTGACGGTGACCGACGACGACGGCGCCACGGACTCCGTGACCCGGCAGGTGACGGTCACCGCGCCGGCGGCCCTGGCGACCGACTCGTTCAACCGCACCGTCGTCGACGGTTGGGGCAGTGCCAGTCCTGGCGGTGCCTGGACGATCAGCGGCGGCGCGGCCAACTTCGACGTCGCGAACGGGGTCGGGACCATCCAGACGGCGACCGGGGCGGGACCAGCCGCGTACCTGAACGGGGTTTCGGCTCGCGATGTCGAGCTGACCACCCAGTTCAGCTACGACAAGCCGGGCACCGGTGGCGGGGTGTACACGTCGGTGGTCGCGCGACGGGTCGGAACCTCGGACTACCGGTTGAAGTTCCGGGCCACCGGCACGGCGACCACCGCCCAGCTGGTGCGGATGGTCAACAACGTCGAGACGATCCTGGCCACCCAAACCATCCCCGGCGTCATCGCGGCCGGCGACAGCGTGAACGTCCGCCTGCAGGCCCAGGGCTCCGGCACCACGACGCTGCGGGCGAAGGTCTGGGTCAAGGGTGCTGCGGAACCGGCCGCCTGGGGGCTGACGACGACCGATACCACGGCGTCACTGCAGAACCCGGGATCCGTGGGGCTGTACAACTACCTGTCGGGGAGCTCCACCAACGGTCCCTCGACCCTGCAGGTCGCCGACTTCGAGGCGCGATCGCTGCCCTGATCGCCCCTCGACCTCACTCGATCGGCCCCCCCGCCCCCCGGAC
>CAXTVE010000026.1:0-631 GCA_964247485.1 uncultured Propionibacteriaceae bacterium | reverse complement strand
CTCCCGCGGCGCTCCCCCCCCCCCCCCCCCACGCCCCCCCCCCCCCGCCCTATGTCCGGTGGGCCGATTGGTCCTTCGGGCCTAGTGCCCGTTCGACCGGGCCCGCTCGTAGCTGGCCTTGATCTCGGCCTCGGCCTCGTCGGCCCCGGTCCAGGTGGCGCCCTCGACCGACTTGCCGGGCTCGAGGTCCTTGTAGACGGTGAAGAAGTGCTCGATCTCGAGCAGCAGGTACTCCCGGACGTCGGTGATGTCGCGTACGTGGTCGCGCCGGTGGTCCGACGCGGGCACGCACAGCACCTTGTCGTCGCCGCCGGCCTCGTCGGTCATCCGGAACATCGCGATCGCCCGGCAGCTGATCAGGCAGCCCGGGAACGTCGGCTCCTGGAGCAGCACCATGGCGTCGAGCGGGTCGCCGTCCTGACCGAGCGTGCCCTCGATGAAGCCGTAGTCGGCCGGGTACGCAGTGGCGGTGAACAGCGTCCGGTCGAGCCGGATCCGTCCGGTCTCGTGGTCCACCTCGTACTTGTTCTTGCCGCCCTTGGGGATCTCGATGGTGACGTCGAAGGTCATCTCGCTGAGCGGCCGGTTGGTCTGCGCGGCGTTGGGTGCGGTCACCGGGCCTCCTTAGGAT
>CAXTVE010000025.1:784-15723 GCA_964247485.1 uncultured Propionibacteriaceae bacterium | reverse complement strand
CGCCTGGACGCGGGCGTGCCCCGGCGGCGCGCCGAACCCTCCCGCCCGCCCCCGGATCGTCGCCACCGCGGCCGCGCTCCGCAGCCACGGCAGCGAGCGGCCGCGGACCAGGGCGGCCGCACCGAGCAGCCCGGGCGCCAGGGCCAGGGTGACCCAGAGCCAGCCGAGTGGTTCCGACAGCACGCCGAGAAAGGCGGCCGCGCCCAGGATCAAGGTCGCCCAGACCAGGGCGAGAGCCGCGCCGGCCAGGATGTGCCACCGCAGCCGGGCCACGCCCTTCGACCGGCTCAGGGCACCGTTCGACGAGCTGGGGTCGACGTCCGGCCCGCTCAGGGCGATCAGGCCTCGGCGAGCTGCGGGAGCTTCGCCAGCGACTCCTGGAGCGCCTGCTGGGTGTCGGCATCCCCCCACTCGCGGTCGACGATCCGGCCGGACAGATACGCCTCGTACGCGGGCAGGTCCAGGTGCCCGTGCCCGCAGAGGGCCGTCAGGATGACCTTCTCCTCCCCGGTCTCGGTGCAGCGCCGGGCCTCCTCGATCGCGGCGGCCAGCGCGTGCGTCGGCTCCGGGGCGGGCACGATGCCCTCGGTCCGGGCGAAGAGCACGCCGGCGGCGAAGCACTCCGACTGGGGCAGGGCCCGGGCCTCGATCTCGCCGGTCTCGTAGAGGTGGCTGATCAGCGGGCTCATCCCGTGGTAGCGCAGACCGCCGGAGTGGATCGGGTCCGGGATGAAGTCATGTCCCAGGGTGTGCATCTTCATCAACGGGGTCATCCCGAGCGTGTCGCCGAAGTCGTACGCATACGTGCCCTGGGTCAGCGACGGGCAGGCCGCCGGCTCCACCGCGCGGACCACCGGCGCCATCCGGCCGGCCCACCTCTCCCGCAGGAAGGGGAACATCAGGCCACCGAAGTTCGACCCGCCGCCGGTGCAGCCGACCAGCAGGTCCGGGGTCTCGCCGATCTTCGCCAGCTGCAGCAGCGCCTCCTCCCCGATGACCGTCTGGTGCATCAGCACGTGGTTGAGCACGCTGCCCAGGGAGTAGTTGACGCTCTCGTCCTGCGCGGCGACCTCGACCGCCTCGCTGATCGCGATGCCCAGCGACCCCGGCGAGTCGGGGTGCTCGGCCAGGATCGTCCGGCCGGCCTCGGTCAGGTCCGACGGGCTCGGGTGCACCGTGCCGCCGAAGGTCTGCATCATGATCCGCCGGTAGGGCTTCTGGTCGTAGCTGGCCCGGACCTGCCAGATCTCGAGCTCGAGGCCGTACTGCGCACAGGCGAACGCCAGCGCCGTGCCCCACTGCCCGGCCCCGGTCTCGGTGGTCAGCTTCCGGATCCCGGCCTGCGCGTTGTAGTACGCCTGCGGCACCGACGTGTTGGGCTTGTGGGAGCCGGCCGGCGAGACACCCTCGTACTTGTAGTAGATCCGCGCGGGGGTGCCGAGGGCAGCCTCGAGCCGGTGCGCGCGGTAGAGGGGGCTCGGCCGCCAGAGCTTGTAGACGTCCAGCACGGGCTCGGGGATCTCGATGTACTGCTCGGTCGCGACCTCCTGGCGGATCAGCTCCATCGGGAACAGCGGCGCCAGGTCCTCCGGGCCGATCGGCTGACCGGTGCCCGGGTGCAGCACCGGCGGCGGTGGGGTCGGCAGGTCGTGCAGCACGTTGTACCAGTGGGTCGGCAGTTCGCTCTCGTCCAGGAGGATCTTGTGCTGCGGCATGACGGCACCCTACTGCCGCTCAGCCGAGTACGCGGGCGAGCACATCCGGTCGATCGGTCATGATCCCGTCCACCCCGTAACCGAGCAGGCGGCGCATGTCGGCCTCGTCGTCGATCGTCCAGACGTCGACCCGCAGGTCGGACCGCCGGGCGGCCCGGACGAAGCCCGGCGTGACCACGGGCAGGCCGCGGAACCGCTCCGGCGGCTGCAGCGCCTGGAACGGCGGGTCGATCAGCCAGGTGAGGTGCAGCAGGCTGAGCAGCCAGAAGCCGAGCAGCTCCAGGGTCGACGAGGCGGTGGCCACCTGGTGTCCCGAGGCCTCCCGGAAGCGCTGGATCGTCCCCCGGCTCTGGGCCACCACCAGCGTCCGGGACTGCGCCCCGGCCGCCGCGATGGCGGCCGCGACCCGCTCCTCGGTGCCCGGCTGGCCTCCCCGCTTGATCTCGATGTTCACCGGCCGGTCCGGGAACTCCGCGTAGATCTGGGCCAGGGTGGGCACGGTGATGCCCTTCCCCCGCCAGGGGAAGGTGACGCCCTGGTCGGAGGTGAAGCGGTAGCCGGCGTCGAGCCGCTGGATCTCGGCGTAGGTCAGCTGGTTGATCCGGCCGGTCCGGTCGGTGGTCCGGTCCACCAGCTCGTCGTGCATCACCACCAGCTCGCCGTCCAGGGTCGAGTGCACGTCGCACTCGATCACCGCATCGCCGTACTTCAGGCCCTCCTGGAAGCCGACGACGGTGTCTTCGGGCACGATGCCGGCCCCGCCCCGGTGGAGAAAGGGGACCGGCCAGTCGCGGGGGGTCGGCGGCTTGGCCCCCGAGCCGGCCCGGCGGGCCCGGACGAGCGCGTACGCGCCGAGCATCCCGGTGATGATGCCCAGCGCGAAGGAGCCCGCCCCGGCCCGGATGTGCCAGACGTTGTCGGCGACGACCGGGAAGTCGCCCTGCTGCTTGATGATGGCGTTGCTCACCGGGACTCCTCGACGTCGTCGTGTCGGAGGGTCAGAGCACCCGGTCGGCGGGCTGATACATGCCCGGGGCGTACGCCCGGCCGGCGTCAGTGGTTGGGCCTCGGCCCTTCGGGGGCGTCGGTGTCATCGGACCGCTCGCCGGTCGGGTTGGGCTCGGCCGCGTGTTGCAGCGGGGCCAACCGCACCCAGACCAGGAAGAAGACCCCGAGCAGCAGCATGCCCAGGCCCAGCCACAGGTTGATGTTGATCCCGGCCGCCTTCTCCACCTGCTCCGGCGACGTGAAGAAGCTGTAGATCGTCAGCATCACCCCGTAGAGGGTGAACAGCCCGCCGATCAGGGTGCGGATGTCGAACAGCTTGGCCGCAGCGGACTTCGGGGCCGCGTCGGTGTCGTTGGCCATCAGTGCTCCTCAGATGAAGACGATCGACAGGATCGCGACGAGGCCGAGGGCGGTGAAGCCCAGCAGCTTGGGCGACTCCCACCAGCGGCGTACGTGCCCCTCGTAGGGGTCGCCGGCGTCGGGATCGGGCACGCCCCAGACCAGCCCGGCCAGCTCCGAGACCGGCTTCGGCCTGGTCACCAGCGTGACGACCACGGTCACCACCGCGTCGACGACAAAGGCCGTGATCGCGCCGTAGAAGTTGACCATCTGCTCGTTCAGCACCCCGTCCGGGGCCTGGCCGTCCCGGAAGTAGGCGACGTTCGGCCCGACGAAGAAGTGGAAGACCGCCGCCCCGGCCGTGCCGGCGACCAGGCCCCAGAAGCCGGCCCACGGCGTGGTCCGCTTCCAGAACATCGCGATGATGAAGGTGGCGAACAGCGGCGCGTTGAAGAAGGAGAACAGCAGCTGGATGTAGTCCTGGATGTTGTCGTAGCCCGCCGCGATGAAGGCGGTGAAGATGCCGATCACGATGCCGACGACCGTGACGACGCGGCCCACGTTCAGGTAGTAGTGGTCCGGCCGGTCCCGGCGGAGATAGGTCTGCCAGATGTCGTAGGTGAAGACCGTGTTGAACGAGCTCACGTTCGCCGCCATGCCCGCCATGAAGGCGGCCAGCAACCCCGCCAGGGCGATGCCGAGCGCGCCGTTCGGCAGGTAGGTGTTCATCAGCACCGGGATGGCGTCGTTGTACGTCGTGCCCGAGCCCTCCTGCCCGAAGTCCGGGATGACGGCGATCGCGACGAGGCCGGGGATGATCGTCAGGGCGGGGATGAAGATCTTCGGGAACGCCCCGATCAGCGGCGTCCGTTCCGCCGCCGAGAGGTTCTTGGCCGACAATGCCCGCTGCACCTCGGCGAAGTTGGTGGTCCAGTAGCCGAAGGAGAGCACGAAGCCGAGGCCCATTACGATGCCGATCCAGTCACCCAGCGGGTTGGTCCAGCTGCCGACCCCCGTCCCGGCCCAGCTCGAGAACGCGTTCTCCCCGAGGTCCGTCTCGTTGGTCACCCGCTCCTTCAACCCCGACCAGCCCCCCACGTCGACCAGCCCGATCACCACCAGCGGCACCAGGCCGGCGACGATCACGAAGAACTGGAGCACCTCGTTGTAGATCGCCCCGCTCAACCCGCCCAGGGTGATGTAGGCGAGCACGAAGCCGGCGGCCACCAGGATGGAGAGCCACTGCGGCCAGCCCAGCAGCGCCTGGATGACGAGCGCCAGCGCGTACAGGTTGACGCCGGCGATGAGCACCGACGCCACGGCGAAGCTGAGCGCGTTGAACAGGTGGGTGGGCTTGTTGAAGCGTCGGCGCAGATACTCGGGCACGCTGCGCACCCGGGAGCTGTAGTAGAACGGCATCATCACCAGGCCGAGGAACACCATGGCCGGCACCGCACCGATCCAGTAGAAGTGCACGGTGGAGAGTCCGTACTTGGCCCCGTTGGCCGCCATCCCGAGGATCTCGAGCGCGCCCAGGTTGGCCGAGATGAAGGCCAGGCCGGTCACCCAGGCGGGCAGCGAGCGGCCCGACAGCAGGAAGTCCTCGCTGGTGGCGATGGCCCGCCGGGCCAGCACCCCGATCGCGACGACCAGCGCGAAGTAGATGAAGAGGATCCCGTAGTCGAAGAAGTTCGTGTCCAGCCGGGTCATCCGCAGGCCCCCTTGCCTCGTCCGTGGAGGGATTATGGCGTACGGACGCGGGTGCTGGGGACGGAACGGTCTCGAAACGGCTGCGAAGTCCCGCCGCGGTTGCCGGAAGTTACTGGCCGGTAGCATACTGATAGTTACTGACCGGTAACTTCGGCGAGAGGCTTCGCGTGCCCCACTACCGCTCCAACGTCCGCGACATCGAGTTCAACCTGTTCGAGGTGCTGGACCGGGAGTCGATCCTGGGTCGCGAGCCCTACGACGACCTCGACCGGGAGACCGTGTCCGCCATCCTGGCCGAGACCGACCACCTGGCCCGGACCAAGCTGGCCGACAGCTTCGCCGTCGGCGAGCACGAGCCGCCGGTCTTCGACCCGCAGACCCACACGGTCACCCTGCCCGAGGCGTTCAAGAAGTCCTACCGCGCGCTGCTCGATTCCGGGGTCGCGGCGTTGGAGCTGCCGGCTGAGCTCGGCGGCCAGGTCACGCCGCACTCGGTGCAGTGGGCGGTCAACGAGATCAACATCGGGGCCAACCCGGCGATCTACCTCTACAGCGCCGGCTCCAAGTTCGCGTACGTGCTCTGGGCCTTCGGGACCGAGCGGGACCAGCGGATCGCCCAGATCATGATCGAGCGCCAGTGGAACGCGACCATGGTGCTGACCGAGCCGGATGCCGGCTCCGACGTGGGCGCCGGGCGGACCCGGGCCACCCAGCAGCCCGACGGCACGTGGCACATCGAGGGCGTCAAGCGCTTCATCACCGCCGGCGAGCACGACCTGAGCGAGAACATCATCCACCTGGTGCTGGCCCGGCCGGCCGGCGTCGAGGGGGCCGGCGGCCCGGGCACCAAGGGGCTGTCGCTCTTCGTCGTGCCCAAGTTCCACTTCGACCTGGAGACCGGCGAGCTGACCGGCGAGCGCAACGGGGTCTTCGCCACCAACGTCGAGCACAAGATGGGCATCAAGGCCTCGGCCACCTGCGAGATGACCTTCGGGGACGGGGACACGCCCGCCGTCGGCTATCTGCTCGGCGAGGTGCACAACGGCATCGCCCAGATGTTCAAGGTGATCGAGCACGCGCGGATGCTGGTCGGCACCAAGGCCATCGCCACCCTGTCGACGGGCTACCTGAACGCGCTCGAGTACGCCAAGACCCGCGTTCAGGGCGCTGACCTGACCCGGGCGGCCGACAAGACCGCGCCGCGGGTCACGATCACCCACCACCCCGACGTACGCCGGTCGCTGATGACGCAGAAGTCCTACGCCGAGGGGCTGCGGGCCCTGGTGCTCTACACCGCCAGCGTCCAGGACCGGGTGGACATCGCCGAGGCGACGGGCGTACCGGACGAGGCGGCCGTGCGGCTGAACGACCTGCTGCTCCCGATCGTCAAGGGCTACGGCTCGGAGCGGTCGTGGGTGCTGCTCGGCACCGAGTCGCTGCAGACCCTCGGCGGGTCGGGCTTCCTCACCGACTACCCGCTGGAGCAGTACGTCCGCGACGCGAAGATCGACACCCTCTACGAGGGCACCACGGCGATCCAGGGCCAGGACCTGTTCTTCCGCAAGATCGTCCGGGACCAGGGCCGGGCACTCGGCGACCTGTCCGAGCAGATCGGCGCCTGGCTCGAGGCCCAGAGCGGCAACGGCCAGCTGAAGGAGGAGCGGGCGCTGCTGTCGACCGCGCTGGAGGAGGCGGGCAGCATCGTCGCGCACATGGTGGGCGACCTGACCAGCTCGGCCACCGGCGGCGACCCGCGGCAGATCTACCTGGTAGGACTGAACACCACCCGGCTGCTGATGGCGCTGGGCGACGTGACCTGCGGCTGGCTGCTGCTGCGCGGCGCCGAGGTGGCCCTGCAGCAGCTCAACACCGAGCTGCCGCCTTCCGAGAAGGCGTTCTACGAGGGCAAGGTCGCCTCGGCCCGCTGGTTCGCGCGTACGGTGCTGCCGAAGCTTGCCGCCGAGCGGGCGATCGCCGAGGCCACCGACCTCACGGTGATGGATCTCGCCGAGGAGTCGTTCTAGCGGCTGTCATGCTGGGCCGGTGAGCCAGCCGCCACCCAGCCCCACGGAGCCCCGGCCCTCCCCGGCCGACGTGTTGCTCGACTATCTGGAGTACTTCCGTTCCCTGGTGCTGGCGAAGCTGGACGGGCTGGGCGAGCCCGAGTTGCGGTCGAGCCGGCTCCCGACCGGCTGGAGCCCGCTCGAGCTTCTCCAGCACCTGGTCTTCATGGAGCAACGCTGGCTGGTCTGGGGCTTCCTGGGACGCGAGGTGGCGGACCCGTGGGGCGACCGGCGCGACCACCGCTGGTCGGTCGCACCGGACGTCGGGCTCGCTGAGCTGAGCCGGCAGCTGGCCGAGCAGGCGACCTTCACCCGGCAGATCGTCGAGACCCACCCCCTGGACGCGGTGGGCCAGCCGAGTGACCGCTGGTCCGGTGACCCGCCACCCACCCTCGAGCGGGTCCTGCTGCACGTCTTCCAGGAGTACGCCCGGCATGCGGGCCACCTGGACATCGTGCGGGAGCTGATCGACGGTCGGACAGGTGAGTAGCGGACCGCGGGTCTCCGTAGTGGCCCGGGCCAAGACTCGGTAGCCGGCACGGAGGACCCGGGCGCCGCTGCCCGGAAGAGTCGGGGTCACCCACCCCGATACCTCCCGAAACGAGATTCCCTCATGCCGAGCCTCACCTCCCGCGGTTTCAGCGTCGGCCACTGACGATGGCGCGGAAACGGGACCGGCCCGCCTCCACGAAGGAGACGGGCCGGTCCGAACGGCCTACCCAGCGATCACCGCTGGACCGCGGTGGTCGGCGCGGGCGGGGCCTTGTAGCCGAGCCGCACCCGCATCGTGGAGGCACTCTGCTGGAGCACCCGCATCGTCACGCCGGCGTTGGGCACCTTCACCCCGACGAACGGCAGCGTCTCGTTCCAGTACTCCCGGCTGTCATCGAAGAACGGCTGCGCGTTCTGACCCCGGACGTAGCTGGCCTGGCCATTCACGTGCAGGGTGAACGAGTCCGCCTTCTGCAGCGAGAACGGCGCGTCGTAGGTCTGGATCCGACCCCGCCACGGTGCACCGGTCAGGTTGTAGAGCGGAGCCGGGTGGGAGTCGATCGGCAGGACCAGACCCTCGCCCGGGTGCTCGGACTCGTTGTTGTCGGACTGGGAGGTGTCCCAGTAGTTGATCAACAAGCCTTCCTGGTACGGGAAGAACTCCACCCGGTCCGGGTACTCCGGGGTGAACCCGAAGTTGTACGGACCCGTCCGCAGGTACTGGTCGTAGGACAGGTACGTGCGGTAGCTGGCCAGGTAGAAGTTGTCGTAGAACGTCTCGGTCTGGGCGCCGACGATCGAGAAGCCGCTCGGGGTCCACCCGTTGTTGCCGTTCTCGGCCCCGTCGGCGAACACCGTCGTCGTGCCGGCGGTCACCCGAATGCTGTCGACGAACAGTCCGGCGGGCTCGTCGGGGTTCTGCCCCTGGGCCGCGCCGTCGGTGGTGTACCGGAAGCGCAGGCCGATCGTCTTGCCCGCGTACGCCGACAGGTCGAAGGTGGCCGGCCGGTAGCCGTCACTGTCACCGTCGATCCCGTTGCCCTCCGCCGTCTTGGTGATGCTGCCGGCGATCGGCGTCCACGGCGCCCCGGACCCGTTCTGCACCTCGACGTAGGCGTAGTCACACGGATCGGCGCCGCAGTCCTCGATGTTCCAGGCCGCCTGGAAGGCCAGCGTCGAGCTGCCGGCCGGCAGGGTGACCTGGCGGGTCAGGGTCGCGTTCCGGTTGTCACCGCTGCCACTCCACCACTGCTTCGTCCCCTCGGGAGGGGTGGGGTTGGCGGTGACCACACGCTTCTTGGGCAGCACCACCGCGATGGCCTGGGGCCTCGCGGTGTTGTACTCGTGCGGTCCCAGGTTGTAGGTCTTCTTCTGGCCGGCGACCGCGGTCTCGTAGTCGAGCCACCCGAGCTGCAGCTTGTCCCACACGCCCAGGTCGGCGGGCCGGGTCCCGATCCCCACGTCGGTACGCGCCTTGACCCGGCTCTGGGCCATCAGCGTCCACCAGTTGACGGCGTTGTCGCCGCCGCCCGCGGTGTCGTAGTGGTCGGGCAGACCCAGGTCGTGGCCGTACTCGTGGGCGAAGACCGACAGGCCGCCGTTCTCCGGCTGGATGGTGTAGTCGGCCGCCCAGATCCCGGTCTTGCCGATCTGCACGCCGCCGTCGAGGTTGCCCTTCGGACCGGCCGTACCGATCAGGTTCTGGTACGCCTTCCAGCGGTGCGACCAGATCGCGTCCTCACCCTGGTACGGGTCACCGTCGGCCTGGTCCCCGCCGGCGTGCACGATCTGGAAGTGGTCGATGTAGCCGTCCGGCTCCAGGAAGTTCCCGTCGCCGTCGTAGTCGTTGCGGTCCTGGCGGTCGTAGGAGGCCACCAGCTTCTTGATCTGGGCGTCGGTGCGGCCGGCCTTCTTGAGGCTGGCCACCCACTGCGTCAACCCGTCGGCCAGCAGGGCCCAGGTGTTGGAGCACACGTTGGTCTCGCAGACCGCCGGGTCGTCGCCGTTGGCGTCGGCCGGGTCGTCGTCGGAGCGACCATAGCGGGCCTCGTTGAAGGGCACCTTGACCCAGTCGGTCACCAGGCCGTCGACCGAGTAGCGCCCGGAGGACTGCCGCTCGTAGTAGGTCTTGAGCGACTGGACGCCGGCGCCGGTGCCGAAGTAGAGCTTCCGGTAGTGGGCGGCGCTGTAGTTGCGCTGCCAGACCGTGGAGTTGTCCACCGTCCGGTCCGGAGCCGGGATGCGGTTGTGCAGCGGACCATTGAAGGTCGACGGGCCCGGAGTGGTGGGATCGATGTCCTTGTCGGGGAACTGCGGGGAGCGCTGGTTGCCGAACTCGGTGAGGACCACGAAGATCCGGTCGGTCTGCTCACGGGACAGCTGGACGTACTGGTCGATCAGGCGGCGCGGGACCCGGTGCCCGGCGCGGACCTTGGCCTGCTCCGCCCGGCTCAGCGGGGCCATCTTCTTGCCGACCTTGACGACCTCGATGCCGTTGATCGTCTGCACCTTGCGCTTGCCGGTGAGCACCAGCCGCACCGCCTCTTCGCGGAGCGCACGCTGCTTCTCCGCGGCCGCGTTGGGCAGCTCGTCGGCGACCCGGTCGGCCTTGGCGGACTTCTTCGGGGTGGGGCTCCCGCCGTCCGGCGGGTTGGGATCGGCCACCGCCAGCTGGGCGCCTCCGATCAGCAGTCCCGTGGACAGGCAGGCCGCCAGGCCCAGAGCCAGTCCGCGGACGTGACGACGTCGCATAGAAATCCTCCCGAGTGCCGGCCAGGATGGGGCCGGAAATGATGGGTACTCCCGGGGAACCTTAGAGATAATGTCGTCCGCAGGGCAAGAGGCTCACCCACTTGTCACGTCACACGTACCTTGTTTTCACCGCCCGGGCCGGGGGCTGGCCGGCGACGGACCGGTCAGCCGCGGTCGATCTCCGGCGTCGGCACCGCGCGGTTGTCCGCGGTGACGTCGATCCGGTACTCCGGCGGCAGCCCCTGGCCCCGATCGGTGTCGAGGCCGTCGGTGATCGTCGACCCGTCGGCCGTGCCGCACGCCTCGGTGTCGGGCGGGAAGGTGACGCAGCGGAGGTCCAGCCGCGTCGCGCCGAGCTCACCGGTGTCGATCGTGACGCGATCCCCGCGCTCGTAGCCGAGGCCGAGCAGGCGGACGTACACCGCCCAGCCCCCCTCGGCCGGGAGTGCGGCGCCCGTGACGCGGTAGCGGACCTCGGCGGTATGGGTGCCGACGGGGTAGTTGTCGGCGCTGCTCCGAGCCGACAGCAGGTGATTGGTCCGGGTGAACTCGCTCGGCCCGGGCCGGCCACCGGGCAGGGTGAACGCGGTCAGCGCGTAGGTCGCCCGCAGGTAGGGCGGCAGCGTCGTGATGTCGTCGGCCAGCCGGAAACCGTCGTGCACGCCGCCGCCGAAGGCGAGGTCGTACGCCAGCCTCAGCTCGACCGCCTGGCGTACGGTGACGTCGTAGCTGCCGTCCCGGTGCAGCACGATGGCGGTGTCGGTGGCCACGTCGCCGAACGGGTTGGGCGCCGGCAGCGCCGCCGGACCGGCGAGGATCAGCAGGCCGGCCAGCACCAGCGCGGCAGCCAGGCGGACTCCCCGGTACGGCCGGGTCATCGGGCCCGCTCCGTGACCGGCATCGGCGCTGCGGTGATGAAGCCCGGATCGGGCAGGGTGACGGCCTCCAGGGTCGTGAGCGCGGACGGTCGATACCGCAGCAGGTCGCCGTCCCCGCACTCCTGGCGGTCGGCGAAGACCTGATCGCCGTCCGGGCAGTCCAGCCGTACGGCGCCGTTCACGGTGAGCCGCACCTGGTCCGCCGGCTGGCCCGTGTCGGGGCCGCTCGCGAAGCGGAGCGGCAGCACGAGCGCGCGGACGCCCGCCACGTCGACCCAGACGCCAGAGAGCACGACACTGAAGTCGATCCGGTGCCGTCCCGGCGACCAGCCTCCGGGTACGGCCAGGGCATAGCGGCGGCCGTCGCCGAACGGATCGGCGTACGCGCCCTTCTCGGCCGTGACCTCGAGCGACCTCCCGCGCTCGCCCGGCGTCGCGTCGCGGGCCGTGACGAAGCCGGCCTGAGGCAGGACGGCGTAGTCGATCCTCTGGTCGGGGGAAGAGCCGATCCGGGTGCCCCCGAGGTACCAGGTCAGGGGCTGATCCGTGCCCGGGCCGGCGTCGAAGGTCAGCCTCTGGTCCACGCGTACGGTCCCGTCGGCCTGGGGCTTGACCACCACGGTGCTCTCCTCCGGCGTGAGCTCGCCGGGGGCGTAGCTCGGCCGGGGCGCCGGGTCCGGCCGCAGCCGGGGGATGACCACCCCGAACAGCACCGCGACGCTGATCAGCAGCCCCAGCACGGCTGCGCCGACGACGAGAACGACCATCCCGCGGCGCACGGGGCTCACCCTAGACCGGGGGCGGCTCACCCGGCCCTGACCGCTAGGCGCCGACGCTCACCGAGGGCTCGGCGACGGGGGTGGACCGCTCGACCGGCGGCCGGGGGGTCGCGAGGGACAGTCCGTCGCCCTTGCGGCGGAACACGACCGCCGACAGCACCGCACCGAAGGCGAAGAACGCCGCACCCCACCAGTACGCCGTCGCGAAACCCTGCACGGCGGCCTCCGCCCCCACCGCCGCCGTCAGCGGAGCGTGGTCGGTGGCGTAGTCGGTCGCCGCCGTGGCGGCGATGGTGTTCAGCAGCGCGGTGCCGATCGAGCCACCGACCTGCTGGCTGGTGTTGACCATCGCCGAGGCCACGCCCGCGTACTGCCGGTCCACGCCCAGCGTCGCGGTCTGCATCGAGGCGGGCATGATCGAGCCCATCGCGAAGCCGAGGACCATCAGCGGCACGAGCACGTCCGGGGCGTAGCTGCTGTCCAGGTCGAGGCGGGTCAGCCCCAGCATGCCGATGCTGCCCAGCACCATGCCGAACGGCACCATCACCTTCGGGCCGAGGCGGGGCACCAGCAGGTTCGTGCCCAGCTGAGCGGCGAGCACGAGCATCGCGATCATCGGCAGGAACGACAGGCCGGTGTCGATGGGGCCGTAGCCGAGGGTGCGCTGCAGGTAGTAGGTCACGAACAGGAAGATCCCGAACATGCCGACGCCGGCGATCAGCACCGAGGCGTAGGCCGCGCTGCGGTTGCGGTCCCGCACGATGGCGAGCGGCAGCAGCGGGTGCGCGGCGCGGCGCTGCCAACCGACGAACACCGTCAGCAGCACGACCGCGGCGACCAGGAAGCCCCAGCTGAGCGGGGAGTCCCAGCCGTCGGTCTCGGCGTTCGCGAACCCGTAGACCAGGCTGAAGAGCGCGCCGGAGACGAGCAGGGTGCCCGGCACGTCCAGCCGCGGCTGCGGGCCGGTGCGCTCGAGCCGGTCGATGAAGACCAGCGCGCCGAGGATGGCGACCGCGGCGATCACGGTGTTGATGTAGAGGTTCCAGCGCCAGTCCAGCTTCTCGGTCAGGAAGCCGCCGAGCAGCAGGCCGACCGCACCACCGGCACCGGCGAGGGCGCCGAACACGCCGAACGCTCGGGCGCGCTCCTTCGGGACCGTGAAGGTCGTGGTCAGCACGGCGAGCGCCGTCGGTGCGAGCAGCGCCCCGAAGATCCCCTGCAGGGCCCGGGCCCCGACGAGCAGGCCGAACGACTGCGCGGCGCCGCCGAGGGCGGAGGCGCCCGCGAAACCGACCAGGCCGATGATGAACATCCGCTTGCGGCCGACCAGGTCCGACAGCCGGCCCCCGAGCAGCAGCAGGCTGCCGAAGGCGAGGGAGTAGGCGGTGACGATCCACTGGCGGTTGCCGTCGGAGAACCCGAGGTCGGCCTGGGCCGACGGCAGCGCGATGTTCACCACCGTGGCGTCGAGCACGACCATCAACTGCGCGAGGGCGACGACGGCGAGCGTCCACCAGCGGCGGGAGGATTGCGGCTCGGTCGGCGCGGCGGCCGGAGCGGGAGAGGTCTGCACCATGAGCGCGAGCATATACGATACTGATTAGTTCCGGATCTGTTTGGTTCCAGAACTGTTCGGTATCGTAGGATGGGTCACGATCCGAGGAGGAGACGGCCGCAATGACGCAGCAGGATCTTGTCCAGGCCCAGCAGACGTCGGCTGAGGTCGACCAGGCGCGGCTCGGGCGCAAACGTGACCACTCGCGGGACCCGGAGATCCTGGCCGCGGCGATCGACGTCCTCGCCGAGGTCGGCTACGAGGGCATGACCGTCGACCTGGTTGCGGCGCGCGCGAAGGCCGGCAAGGCCACGCTCTACCGGCGGTGGCCGTCCAAGGCCGAGCTCGTGATCGACGCGGTCGCCTGCCTGAAGCAGGGGGACCTCACGCCCGCGAACCTGCCGGACACCGGTACGCTCCGCGGCGACCTGATCGCGATGATCAAGCCCCACTCCATCGAGGACGGGGAGCGCAAGCTCCAGGTGATGGCCGGCGTCGTCTCGATGCTGTCGCGCGACCCGCAGCTCGCCGATGCCGTCAACCGGGCCATCACGGAGCCGCGGGCGGCGGTCAACCGGCTGCTGATGCAGCGGGCGATCGACCGGGGCGAGATCCGGGCCGACGCCGACATCGAGACCATCGCCCACATCGGGCCGTCGATGGCCGCCTACCGGGTGCTGGTCCAGCGGCTCCCGGTGGACCGCTCGTTCCTCGTCGCGATGATCGACGGGGTGGTGCTGCCGGCCCTCGGCATCGTGCCCACGCCCGTCGCCGGCTGAGGCGAGCCGCGGCTCAGCCGCCGGCCCGCGGCAGGGCCTGGTGGAGCTGTCCCCGGCTGGTGATGCCCATCTTGGGGAATGCCCGGTAGAGGTGGGCCGCGACCGTGCGGTGAGACAGGAACAGCCGCTCGCCGATCTCCCGGTTGGTCAGGCCGGATGCGGCGAGCTGGGCGATCTGCAGCTCCTGGGGGGTCAGGTCGTCCATGGCGCCCCGCTCCCGCGGTCGGCTCTCCACCCCTGAGGCCCGCAGCTCGGCGCGGGCTCGGTCGGCCCAGCTCGCCGCGCCCAGGGCGTCGAACCCCGTCCGCGCCGCACGCAGCGGGGTCCGCGACTCCACCACCCGCCGCTGCCGGCGCAGCCAGCCGCCGAGGCCGAGCTGCAACCGGGCGCCTAGGAACGGCCGCGACCGGACCGCGGTGAGCGCCAGCGCGAAGGCGGCCTCAGTCTCCTCGTCGTCGGTCAGCATCGCCCGGGCATAGTCGAGAGCCAGCCCGCCGGCCGTCGAGCCCAGCTGGCGTACGCCGGTCTCGACCGCGGGCAGCAGGGCCCGGACCTCGGCGGTCCGGCCGGCGTAGCGGGCCGCCTCCGCGAGGTCACCGATGAACAAGAAGGGGACGGAGTAGTGAGCGGCGGGGTCACCCGGCCGGAACGGGCGGACCAGCTGCTCGTACGCCTCGTCGTGCCGTCCCTGCCCCAGGGCGGCCAGGCCCCGGGCCCACTGCAGGGTGGCGCCGAGGCTGTGCATCCCGCTCGACCCGGCTGTTCGTCCGGCCACGGCGACCAGATCCTCCATCCGGTCGAGGTCCCCGCGGACGGCGGCCAGCTGGGCCGCGACGGCCTGGGCCCGCAGCACGAACAGCGGCTGGCCGC
>CAXTVE010000025.1:0-774 GCA_964247485.1 uncultured Propionibacteriaceae bacterium | reverse complement strand
GCGGGCCCCCGCGGCCGGGGCCCCGCCCCCCCACCCGGGGCGGCCGGGCGGCGCCGCCCCCCCGGTGCCCCTCTTCCACGTCGCATGCGGCCGCGGTCCACTGGTCCAGGTGCCAGCGGATCTCGGCCAGCAGTCCGAGGCACTGGGCGAGCAACGCGATCCGCCCCTGGGTCCGCAGGGCCTCGACCGCGCTGACGACGTAGGCGAGGGCGCGGTCCAGGTCGCCGGTGGCGAGGGCGGCGAAGCCCAGGGTCTGGGCGGAGACGGGGTCCCCCGCCATCGCGGCCGGGTCCGGGTAGCTGGTGGTCGGCACCCCGTCGCCCACCGGCAGCGCGAACCCGTGAGCGGCGATCACCCGGGGATGTCGGTTGGGCCCCAGCGCGGCCACGGTGGCCACCACCCGGCGACGCAGCTCGACCGGGGCGGCGCAGAGGTGGCCCTGCGAGGCCACGGTCAGCAGCAGGTCCGGGGCCGCGCCCTCATCGCCGGCGGCCACCGAGCGCTCGGCCGCGTCCATCAGCGGCTCGAGGTCCGCGTCGACCCCGACCGGTCGCTCGGCGTACCAGTGGCGGAGCAGGGTGACGTGGTGGCGGCCCGCCGCCGACAGGTCCAGCCGCTGGGCCTGGGACAGCAACCGGCCGGCGGAGCCGCGACGGGCGGACTCGAAGGCGAGCCGCGCCGCCTCCAGCAGCCGCTCCTCCTGGCGACCGTGGTCCTGGCTCAGCCCGGCCGACCGCTCCAATGCGCCGATCGCGGTGCTGATCGCCCCGCGGG
>CAXTVE010000024.1:0-15859 GCA_964247485.1 uncultured Propionibacteriaceae bacterium | reverse complement strand
CCCGCCGCAGCTCCGCTTCACCCCGATGCCGTTGCGCCGCGGACGACGTGGCGGGCTGCGTCCTCCGGCGGCTCCCGGGGCACGAAGCGAGGCCCGGTCGGCCGCCGCGGCCGGATCCGGTCGGCCCGGAAGGTCCGCCAGTCCGCGCGGTCGCGGTCCCAGGCGAGCAGGAACCAGCGGTGGCCGGTGTAGACCAGCCGGTGCGGCTCGACCCGGCGCACCTCCTCGTGGCCGTCGTGGGTGGTGTAGTCGAAACGCAGCTGCTGAGCGTCATGGCAGGCGGTTGCGAGGGTCACCAGGGTGTCGGCGTCCACCGTCGGCCCGCCGCCCGCGGCGGACACCGTCGCCTGGCGCAGCGCGTCGAGCCGGGGCCGCAGCCGGCTCGGCAGCGTCTGCTCGAGCTTGGCCATCGCCCGCATCGACGTCTCCTCGATGCCGGTCACGGTGCCGGCGGCGGCCGCGCTCAAGCCGAGGCCGACCGCCACCGCCTCGTCGTCGTCGAGCAGCAGCGGCGGCATGGCTGTGCCGGGTCCGAGCCGGTAGCCGCCCGCGACCCCGGTCCGCGACTCCACCCGGTAGCCCAGGATGCGCAGCCGTTCGACGTCGTTGCGCACGGTGCGGCCGGTGACCTCGAGGTGCTCGGCCAGGTCGGCCCCGGACCACTCCCGCCGGCTCTGCAGCAGCGACAGCAGCCGGAGCAGTCGCACCGAGGTGTCCAGCACGTGGCCAAGTCTGGCAGCCATTGTGGAACCGCACGTTCCGCAAGCAACGATAACGTCGAGAACATGACACTGCGTGGATTCGCCACCCTCAGCCTGTTCGCCGACGACGTGTCGGCGGCCGCCGCCTGGTACGCCGGGTTTCTCGGTGTGCAGCCGTACTACTCGGTGCCCGGGCCCGACGGCGCCCCGGCGTACGTCGAGTTCCGGATCGGCGACGCCGAGGACGAGCTCGGCGTCATCGACCGCCGCTGGGCCCCGGTGGGTGCGCCCCGGGAACCGGGCGGGGTGATCATGCACTGGCACGTCGACGACCTGGAGGGCACGGTCCGGCGGCTGCTCGAGTTGGGCGCCACGGCGTACGAGCCGATCACCCCGCGCGGCGACTCCGGCTTCGTCACCGCATCGGTGGTCGACCCGTTCGGCAACGTGCTCGGGGTGATGTCCAACCCGCACTACGTCGAGATGGTCGAGGCTCGACGCGGGTGAGCGAGCCGGACCTGCTCGAGTTCGCCGGAGGCCTGGCTCCGCATCGCGAAGCGCGGTTCGCGGCTCGCCTCGATCAGGATCGGCGACGCACTGGACGGCGGGCTTGCCTGGGGCTCGGGCCAGGACGCTCACCCGGATGGTGGCGCGGCTGGGACAATGACTCGGTGACCGCCCCCACCGCACTCGGGACCGCGTACGACGTCGCCCGGTTCCGCGCCCACTTCCCGTCCCTGGCCGACGGGGCCGCCCACTTCGACGGCCCCGGCGGGTCGCAGACGCCCGACGTGGTCGGCGCGGCGATGAGCGGGCTGCTGACCGGCCCGCTGGCCAACCGCGGCCAGTTCACCCTCGCCGAGCGCAACGCGGACCGGGCGGTGGCCGAGGGCCGGGCGGCGATGGCCGATCTGCTGGGTGCGGACCCGGGCGGCGTCATCTTCGGCCGCAGCATGACCGCCCTGACCTTCGACCTGGCCCGGACGATCGCCAAGGACTGGCGCGCGGGTGACGAGGTGGTGGTCACCCGGCTCGAGCACGACGCGAACGTCCGGCCGTGGGTGCTGGCGGCCGAGACCGCCGGGGTGATCGTGCGCTGGGCGGAGTTCGACGCCGCGACCGGTGAGCTCGACCCGGAGGCCGTCGCCGCGCAGCTGGGTCCGCGGACGCGCCTGGTCGCCGTCACCGGCGCTTCCAACCTGATCGGCACCCGGCCCGACCTGACGGCGATCGCGGAGCGGGTGCACGCCGTGGGCGCCTGGCTCTACGTCGACGGGGTGCACCTCGCCGCGCACGCCCCGGTCGACGTGGCGGCGCTGGGAGCAGACTTCTTCGCCTGCTCGCCCTACAAGTTCCTCGGACCGCACTGCGGCGTCGTGGCCGCCGCGCCCGCCCTGCTCGAGGGGCTGCGGCCGGACAAGCTGGTGCCGGCCACCGACACGGTTCCGGAGCGGTTCGAGCAGGGCACGCTGCCCTACGAGCTGCTCGCCGGGACGACCGCGGCTGTCGACTTCCTGGCCGACGCGGTGCCGGGGGAGGGTGACCGCCGGACGCGGCTGGAGCGGTCGGCGGCCGCGCTGGAGGCCTACGAGGACGGGCTGCGGGGCGACGTCGAGGAGGCCGTGCTGGAGCTCCCCGGCGTCACCCTCTGGTCCCGCGCCGCCCACCGGACGCCGACGCTGCTCGTCACCTTCGCCGGCCACGAGCCGGCCGAGATCTACCGTCGGCTGGCCGACCGCGGGGTGAATGCGCCCGCGGGCTGCTTCTACGCGTACGAGCCGGCCCGGCACCTGGGTCTGTGGCCGACCGGCGGGCTACGGATCGGGCTGGCCCCCTACACCGACCGGAACGACGTGGACCGGCTGCTCGACGGACTCCGGGCCGTCGTCGGCTGACGCAGCCGGACCGACAGGCAGGTGACGCAGCCCTCGAGACGCTCGAACTCGCTGATCGGGACGGTCACGACCTGCAGTCCCCGTCCCTCCAGCAGGCGGGCGGTCGCCGGGGCGTCGGCCGACATCAGCACCGCGCCGTCGCCGAGGTCAACCACCGCGGTGCCGTGCTCCTCGGGCACGGCCAGGAACTGCGGGAAGGCCTGCGGCCGGTCGACGTTGGCCGGGAAGCCGATCACGGTGCCGTCGGGCAGGGCGGTGACAGCGGACTTGAGGTGCAGCACCCGGGTGACCGGGACCGGCGCCACCGTCCAGCCCCGCGGGCCGATGAGCGCCTCGAGCTGGGCCAGGCCGGCGCGGTCCGTGCGCGAGCTGAGCCCGACGTACGCGGTCCGGCCGACCTTGAGCACGTCGCCGCCCTCGAGGTGGCCGGGTGGCTCGATCCGGGCAGTCTCCAGCCCGAGTCCGGTCACCGCCTGGGCGGCCGAGGCAACCTCGCCGACCCGCGACGGCGTACCGGGGCTGGTCAGGACAGCCAGGTCGGCGAAGACGACCACGGGGTCCTCGACGAAGACGCCGTCCGGGTGCTCGTCGGCCGCGGCGACCTCGGTGACCGCCCAGCCGTGGCGGCGGAACGCCTCGACGTAGGCCTGCCACTGGAGCCGGGCCAGGTCGGGGTCGATCGCGACGCGGTCGAGATGGGTCAGCTGGCCGTCCGCGAGCCGCGGCGACGGCGGCCGGACCAGGATGCGGGGTCGGGTCACCCGCACCATTGTGGTTTGCCCGGCGCTGGGAGGATCGCAGGTATGACCGTCATCAAGATCAACGTCATCACGGTGCCGGCCGACTCCGGTGACGAGCTGGCCCACCGGTTCGCCGCGCGGGCCGGGGCGGTCGACGACGCTGACGGCTTCGAGGGCTTCGAGCTGCTCCAACCGACCGACGACCGGGTCCAGTGGCTGGTGGTCACCCGGTGGCGGGACGAGGCGGCGTTCGAGGCGTGGCTCGCCTCGGAGTCCTTCGCGCACGGACACCGCTCCGCGGCCGAACGGTCGGGCGAGGCCGCCCCGCGACCGGTCGCGACGCACAGCGAGGTGTGGTCCTACGTCCGCGCCGGCGGTTCGGCCTGACGGACAACCCGGCGACGCTCTCGGGCTGAGCCGGCGCCTGGCTTCGGCCGGTGTGGGATCGTGGTCGGATGCAGTTGGCTGACCTGGTCCGGCTGCGTCGGGCCCGCGACACGATGGACCGCGACTACGCTTCCCCGCTCGATGTCCCGGCGCTGGCCCGGGTCGCGCTGATGTCGCCGGGCCACTTCTCGCGCAGCTTCCGCGCCGCCTACGGCGAGACCCCCTACAACTACCTGATGACCCGCCGGATCGAGCGGGCCAAGGCGCTGCTGCGACGGGGTGACCTGTCGGTGACCGACGTCTGCATCGAGGTCGGTTGTACGTCGCTCGGGTCGTTCAGCTCCCGGTTCACCGAGCTGGTCGGCGAGAGCCCGAGCGCCTACCGGGCCCGCCGGCACGACGAGAGTGCCGACATCCCGGCCTGCATCGCCAAGGTCTACACCCGACCGGTCAGGACTCGAGAAGCGAAACCGACGCCCCGGTCCTAGCGTGGTGCGCATGACCATCAATGTCTCGTCCTGCTTCATCGCCGTCGACGACCACGACAAGGCGCTCGCCTTCTACCGTGACGTCCTCGGCCTGGAGGTCCGCCTCGACGTCGCGTACGAGGGGATGCGCTGGGTGACCGTCGGCGCCCCGTCGCAGCCGGACGTGAACATCGTGCTGGAGCCGCCCATCGCCGACCCGAACGGCACCGACGCCGACAAGGAGGCGGCCGCCGAGCTGCTGGCCAAGGGCCTGCTGCGCGGGGTGATCTTCGACACCGACGACTGCGACGCCACCTTCGAGAAGATCCGCGCCGCGGGTGCGGAGGTGGTTCAGGAGCCGATCGACATGCCGTACGGCGTCCGGGACTGCGCCTTCCGCGACCCGTCGGGCAACATGCTCCGCTTCGCGCAGCCGAAGCAGCCCTGACCCAGAGCCCGGGGCCGGTTCCGGCGACGGGGAGCCGCCTCGGCGGCCCCGTTCGTCAGCTCCCACCCCTCAGCGGGGTGTGATCGGGCTCAGGGCGCGTAGAAGTGCTGGTAGTCGGGCTCGTTCCACACCCCGCCCCACCTCCAGCCGACCCGGGCGAAGGCGCGGACCACGACGTCGTCGGCCACGATCACGCCTCTCGTCGCCCGCGCGCCGCGGGACCGGTCGACCTCGACGAAGCGGCCGCCGGCGGAGGGCAGGACGTCGTCGGCGGTGACGTAGGGGTTCTCGACCGGGTTGAGGTCGACGGCCGCGCCATAGGCGTGGGCCGACAACGTGCTCTCGCCCGCGACCGTCCGGCAGTTGTAGGCCGAGGAGTTGTCCGCGGCCATGGAGCGGTCGTCGTCTCCGCCGTACGCGTCGACGAGCTCCATCCGGCGGAGCGGGAACCGAGCCTGGTAGAGCTCGCCGAAGACACCGACGAGGTCGGTGGCGTGGCGACGGTGGACGACCAGCTGCCCGGTGCGCGCCCGGCCGTCGAAGCCGAGGTGACGCACGGTGAGCAGGCGCAGGTCGGCCAGGCCGACCGGGCAGCGGGAGGAGTCGTGGCTGCGGCCGGTCATCCGGCGCTGCACGGCGGTGGGGAGCGGCTCGACGGTGGAGGTGTACGCGGGGAGCCGCGGGGTGTCGTCCGCCGACTCGGCACTCGGTCCGGGCTCGAGGTCGGTGCAGCCGCGCAGGTCGCGCCAATCGCGTTCGGCGTCCTGCCGGGCCGACCCGCTCACCGCTCGGGGCTGGCCGCCCTCGAGGGGCAGCTCCGCCGGGATCCAGTCGTCGCGCACCACCGAGCCGTCGACGACCTCGAGGCGGAGCACACCGGTCTCCGGCTGCCGACCGTGGTACCAGACGAAGTTGCCGAGGCCGTAGCTGACGTAGGTGTCGTCGAGCATCCCGGCGCCGAGCAGGACGTGGGTGTGCGAGCCGACGACGACATCGGCCCCGGCCTGCGCGAGGTTCCGGGCGAGGCGGCGCTGCCCGGCGGTCGGGCATCGCTTGCCCTCCGCACCCCAGTGCAGGTAGACCGCGACGACGTCGTTGTCGGCGCTCGCCCTCCGGACGGCGGCCAGCAGCCGGGCGTCGTCCCGGGCGGCGGCCAGGCCGGGTCCGCCGAGCTCGACGTCCCAGATCGGGGCGTTGCTCTCCAGCGGTGATGCATCGGCGGCCAGGACCGCGATCGTGGTGCCGCCCACGGTGGTCAGGTGAGGGGCGAAGGCCTGCGCGGGGCTGGTGCCCACCCCGAGAACCGCGACCTTGCTGCGACGCGCTGCCCGGAGGGTGTCGCGCAGGCCGGCGGCGCCGTAGTCGGCCCCGTGGTTGTTGGCCATCGAGACCGCATCCACCCCGGACCGCTCGAGCAGGGCGAGCGCCGACGGCGGACTGCGGAACCAGTACCGGCGGTCCGGGACCTCCAGCTCCTTCTCCGCACGCGAGCCGCCGGAGGTGAGGGCGCTCTCCAGGTTGACCACGGCCACGTCGGCGCTGCGCAGCGCGGCGGCCATCGGACCCACCGTGGCGTCCCGGGCGTTCAGCAGGCCGGCCACTCCACCCTCGAAGTGGACGTCACCGGCGAAGGCCAGCGTCACCGACCGGCCTGTCTCACCCTGCGGGCCGCCCGGGTCGTTCGCCGCTGCACGCCCCGGATCAACGGGGCTCTCGGCCGCGGGGGTGCTCGGCGGATCAGCCGGCGTCGGACCAGCCACGACCTGACAGCCCGAGAGGAGCACGGCCAGCGGAACGGCAAGCAGCCCCGCCCACCGCCCTGTGCCTGAGAAGATCATCGGACCACCCCCGCCTGTTACCACTGTGCCCGAAGGGGCCAAGTGGCACTCCGGGTTCTCGCGACAGGTCTCTGCCGGTAAGACGCCGGCGACCCGTCGTGCTGTGTCATCGGGGCGGCCGGCCGGAGGTTGTCGTCACGTCACGATGTCGGCGTGGGCGTTACGCCGTATGTCCGGTGGGTATCAGAAGAGCAGTGTCGAGACCGTGGGAACGGCTCGACCTTCTGTCGTCGCGGAGTTCCCGCGCGTCTGTGATCAGCAATCGGAGAGCTTCAACCAATGGCGAGGACCGGATCCAGGCTGCTCGGATCGCGATCGAGCGCGACCGGGCCGGCTCAGGGAACAGACGTCTCCGAGGTGCCCGAGTCGACCATCGACGGGGACGGCGCCGTTCCGCCACCCGGCGGCCGCCGGCGGCGAGCGCTCAACGCCATGTCGCCATTCCGGATCGGCTTCGTCGGCACGCTCGGCGTGCTCCTGGCGTACGGGCTGGCCCGGGCGCTGATCGCGGCGCAGTCGGTGGTGATTCTGGTCGTGGTGGCGTTGTTCATCGCTCTCGGTCTGGACCCGCTCGTCCGGCGGCTGGGCCGTCTCGGACTCAAGCGGGGTCTGGCGATCCTGCTGGTCCTCGTCGGGGTGCTGGTGGTCCTCGCGCTGGTGCTCTACGCGACGATCCCGGTCTTCATCGCCCAGGTCGGGAACCTGGTCGACGCCGCGCCGGGAATCCTGCAGGAGACGCTGCGCAACCCCCAGGTGAACGCGCTCAACGAGCGCTACCAGGTGATCAGCAAGGCGCAGGAGTTCGTCAGTTCCGGCTCCCTGCTGCAGGGGGCGTTCGGCGGGCTGCTGGGCGCGGCGAGCGCGGTCCTCGGCGCGGTGTTCTCCGGGTTCACCCTGCTGATCCTGGCGCTGTACTTCCTGGTGTCCCTGCCGCAGATCAGGAGCGCGGTCGTCCACCTGTCGCCGGCCTCTCGGCGGGCCCGGGCCGGCTATCTGACCGACCAGATCTTCGTGCGGATCAGCGCCTACATCTCGGGCACGTTCGTCGTCGCCCTGATCGCGGGCGTGCTGTCCTACATCTTCCTGCTGATCGTCGGGCTCGGTGAGTTCGCGCTGGCCCTGGCCGTGCTCGTCGCGGTCCTGGACATCATCCCGTTGATCGGTGCGACGCTGGGCGCGATCGTGGTCGTGATCATCGGCTTCACCCAGTCGCCCACCGTCGGCATCGCCTGCCTCATCTTCTACGTCCTCTACCAGCAGTTCGAGAACTACGTCGTGCAGCCGCGGGTCTTCAAGCGCGCCGTCGATGTGCCCGGCGCGCTCGTCGTCATCGCCGCGCTGGTGGGCGGTTCGCTGCTGGGTATCACCGGCGCGCTGCTGGCTGTGCCGGTCGTGGCCGTCGCTCTGCTGATCCTCCGCGAGGTCGCCCAGCCGCGGCTCGACGCAAGCTGACCGGACTGCTCTGCGTCAGGGTGCATCGATGACCCGGCAGGGGGCGACCGGACCCGCTGCGATGCCGGACTCGACGATCGCTTCGAGGCCGTTGGCGATGGGCACCACGGCGGCGGACAGGACGAAGGTGTCGTTCTTGCCCACGGCGTTCGGGGGGATCGTGACCTCGAACCGGTCGGCACTCACGCTCAGTAGCAGCCCTGGGGTACGGCGGTCGGAGTAGCGGCCGGGCGCACACTCCTTGTTCGGCGGGAGGTAGGTGATGTCAGCGGCAATCCCGCGCTCGCGCAGCGCCTGCTCGAGGCTCTCGGCTCCCTCGAGCCGGTTCACCTTCACCTTGACCTGCTCGTTGTTCCGTCCGGTGACCGCGTACGCCGGTGTGGGACCGAGATGAGGAACGAGCAGAGCCATGGCGACCGCCGAGGCGGCCGCTGCGGCGAGAAGTACCTGCCAGCGTCCGCGGTGACGACGGCGGGGCGCGCGAACCGGCCCGTGGTGGCGCGGTGCGTCAGCGTTCCTCGACTCACCGACCACGACCTGCAGCTCGGTGAGCAGGGCCGCCTCGAAGGCGTCGAGATCTGATTCGGGTCGATGGTTCACGGGGTCACCTCGTAGGGAAGAGAAGGGGACGTGCTCTGGAGGAGGCGGCGGGCCCGGTGGTAGCGGACCCGTGCAGCTCCCGGGCTGATGTCCAGGACGGCGGCGGCCTCGGTCAGCGCCAGCCCGTCGACCGCCACGAGCTCGATGACGGTGCGCAGGGGATCAGGTAGTCGAGCGATCGCCGCAAGCAGCGCCCGGGCGTCGGTCTCGGCCGCGATCCGGCGGACGATGCGATCGGTCGAGTCGTCCTCCAGCAGGCGGCGCCCGTGCAGGCGCCGCGCCGCCGCGTTCTCGCGCGTGCTCCGCTGTCGGTGGTCGGCGACGACGTTGCGGGCGATCCCGGTCAGCCAGGCGCGTGGCGGCCCAAGATCTCGCTGGTAGGTCTGCGCGGACCGGATCACGCTGAGGAAGACGTCAGCGGTCAGGTCAGCGACCAGGAACGGATCCTCGATCCGGCGAGCCAGGTACAGCCGTACGAAGGGAAGGTGCTCGCGGTAGAACGCCTCGAACTCTGCCGGCTGGGTCGCGATCGCCGGTACATCGCTCGCCTCGCCGTTCGCTCTGGCCACCATGCACACACTTCCGCAGGACTGCGCGCAGCGTTACACGAACCATCATCCACGCCACCTGATGGCCAGTCCGACAGGGACCGGACCGGTCGACCTGGTGGCCACCACCGTGGGCGCAGCCAGCAGGAACGACGCAGCGAGGTGCCATGGGGGATGACGGGACGGGCTCGAAGGAAGGGCGGTCACGAGTCGGCCTGATCGCGGTGCTCGACTTCGGCCACGGTCGGATCTGCCTGGACCGGGCGACCGGCTTCAGTGTCGGCCTGCTCCACCACCCGGACGCTGATCCAGGGCCGTTCTCCGAGCTGCGAACCGGGCTGGACCACCTCGGGCTGGCGGCAGCGGATCGAGACGAGCTCGTCGCATGGGAGGAACGCTTCGCGGCCATGGGCGTGCCGTACACCCCGATCCAGGACATGGAGTTCGGCCACCACCTCAACTTCCGCGATCCCGACGGGATCGCGCTGGAGTTCAACGCGCCGAACGAGGCGTACGCCGCGTTGGTGGCCCAGCTCAGCGGAGGGGCGGTGTCCGACGCCGAGCTGCGCGACCAGGCCGAGCGGATTCTCGGACCCGGTGTCGTCATTCGACCGTAGCGGGTGCACTCCGGGGCCGAATGGTTCGCAGGGGTTTGCTCAGGTGCACGTCCTCGGGCTCGAGTCCGAAGAGCTCCGGCAGTGGTTGGCCCATGAGCTCATAGCCGCGACGTAGGTAGAAGCGCACCGTGTTCTCCGACGGTGTGGCGGAGACGACGATCTCGGTGTTCCCGGCGTCGCGGGCAATCTGGTCCAGCTCGTCGGACAGACGACGGCCGATGCCCGTGGCGCGGAACGCCGCGCTGACGTGAAGGAACGCGAGCTGCGCGATCCCGGGGCGGAGGTGTGGCACGACCACTCCGATCCCCACCAACCGTCCTGCCGCGAAGGCCCCGAGTGCGATCCCGCCTGCGTCGACGTGATGCTCCAGGGCGTGCCGCTGCGCCGCGACGGAGTGCTCGCCGTGCCCGTGCGGGTCCCAGGCCGACGAGCTCCAGTTCCCGCGCCGGCCTTCGAGCTCGGTCCCACGCTGCTCGTAGAGGAGGTCGATGCGCTCGGTGCGGTCGATCTCGGCCACGCTCGACAGCTCCGCGCGCGCTAGCCGCTTGAGCTCGATCGCCGCCCCCACCTCGCCACTTTCGCACACGTCGGCACCGCTCCAGTGGCGGTCGACCGAACGTCGGCCGGCCGTTCAAGCGCCCCGGGCCCGCTCACCGACAGAGTCGACCGACGCTGGTCCAGGCCCGGGAGCCTGACCGGCGCGGTGGAGCGGCGGCCGCGCAGGCGGCTGGCGGAGGGTGCTCCAGTAGCCGGCGGTGGCGATCAGCAGTGCGACCCCCCAGACGAGGAAGACCGGATAGGTGGCGGTCAGTGCCCAGTTGCGTGCGAGCCAGCGTGGGGTCTCGTCCTGGTAGGGCTCGGCCAGCTGGAGCGTCAGGCGCAGCACGTGCAGGGTCGTCATCGCCCCGTACTGCGCCAGCAGCAGCCCGACGAACGAAGCCGGCACCAGCGCGATCAGCGGCGGTACCCGTCGGCCGCCCAGCCGTGGCACCCAGCTGGGCCAGACCTTGCCCCACGGGCGGACCAGCCCGACCGTGAGGGCTGCGCCCACCCAGCGCCGCCCCACCGCCCAGCACCAACGCGACGAAAGCCTGGGGGGCGGCGCTCGGCGCCTGTGCGGCCAGGGCCGGGGCGCCCACCGGATACCCAGCCGCCCACACCACGTGGGGAACGGCAAACCCGAGCAGCGCCGCCGCCGCGGCGGTCCAGGCGCTGACCACCGCCCAGCGGGGCGGCTCCCCGGCCTCGAGCTGTGCAGACCGCTGTCGACTGGTGCGTCCGGTGGCCAGGGCCAGTCCCACCCACGCGCCGCCCGCCGCCAGGTAGCCGACTCGCACTGCGAGCGAGGCCCAGCCCTCCTGCACGACCCCGAACGCCAGCCGCATCAGGAGGTTTGCGGGCGCCACCACCGTCAGCATCGCGGCCACGCCCCACGCCAGGACCAGCAGCGGCGTCAGAAGCGGCGCAGGTCGCGGTGCCGGTCCCAGCCCGAGGCTCCGCTCCGGCTGTCGCGGATCGGCGGACGCGTACTCCCTCAGTCTCCCCACCCTCGCCAGCACCACGGCCAGGCCAGTGGCGACGACCAAGGTCGCGACGACCGCCCAGCGGCTCCACCCCCGCAGCGAAGCGTCGCCGAGTGGCGGGTCGGGCACCAGGACGACCACCGCTGCGCTGGCGATGGTCGCGGTGATGGCTGCGGTTGCCCACCGGTGCGGATCCACCCGGCGAGCATCACCGCTCGGCGCTGAGGGGAGCCTGAGACGTCGAGCGCGGCGCGCCCGACCGAGACCGATCGGCCCACGCTGGAGGTGCTACGCCCCTCCACGAGGAGAGAAGGTGAAGATGGTGACCGCGCCGGCTTCGCCGCCAACCGCGCGGTAGAAGTCCAGCGCATGGGTGTCTTCGTCGTCAGCAGGCACGAAGATCGAAGAGATGGTCTCGGGGTCGGCTGAAGCGATGAGATGTTCCACGAGGCGACGACCCACTCCGCGGCGCTGCCAGTCTGGCCGCACCGCCAGGTCGTAGATGAACAGCTCTGAGGTTTCAGCACGGGTCATCGGCAACAGGTGGGCGGTCAGCGCACCTACCGGCTCACCATCGACCACCGCAGCCAGAGCCCACAGGTCGTGGCGCTCAAGGATCCGGCGCAGGTAGTCGTCGCTCAACGCCTCGACGTCGTCACTGAACACCTTGCTCATCATCGCGAACGCCTGTCGCGCCAGCTCCTGATCAGCGACCGCCAATCGCAGCGTCTTCACCAGTCTCCTTTCACCTGATCACGGGGCTCACGGGGCTGACCGCCAGGGTCGACCCACGCGTTGCCGACGACGTCGGCCGACCCTCCGCCGAACGCTCGTCCAAGCTCTGACAGTCTGCCGCCTGCCACCGACATTCCGCCCGCGAGGTACCAGACGGTGGGCCGTCGACTCCTTCGCACGGAGTTCACCACCGACAGGAACGGAGCACAGGACATGGCCAACGAGACCCGCGTACGTGAGGTCGTCGAGCGGTACTTCGAGTTCGCCGGCGCTGACATCGTGCGCGCCGAGGAGCTGTACAACGACGACGCCGTGCTGGAGTTCCCCCAGACCGGCGAGCGGTTCGTCGGCCGGGACACGTTCACCGAATGGCGGAGCCAGCACCCGGCCAACCTTGACGACGTGCGGTTCCGGGTCGTCCGGGTCACCGCCTGGGCCGACTTTGCCGCCGTCGAGTTGGTCGGCAGCTACGACCGTGGCGCAACCTGGAAGCACGGCATCTCGCTGCTGAACTTCACCGGCGACAAGATCAGCCTCGAGCGCAACTACGTCGTCGAGAGCTCGCCGGCGCCGGAATGGCGCGCGAAGTGGCGCTCCGCCTAGCGGGGACACGCGGCAGGTCGGTGGCTGACTCCCGCCCTATCAGGTGGCTTGATGACCGGCAGTCGGGAGTTGGTGACCGGCGAAGAGTCCACCGCCGCCTGCGAGGTCGCTCAGCTCATGTGGTCGTCGACACGCAGTTGGCAGCACCGTGGCTATCCTCCGTCGCGCTGAAGGTTGAGGGTGGCCAAGAAGTTCGTGCAATTCCATCCAGACGGTGTGGCATGAGTCCGCTCGTGGCCGATTGACCCAGGCGTGCTCGCCACGCTCGACCCGAGCCAGTGCTGAAGGGAAGCGCTGGTCGTATCCCCGGAAGCGCTGCAAGCGAGCAGAGAGGCTGCGACACGCGCCCCGTAAGTAGGCGTCAACGTCAGCGAGGGTGTGCAGGACTCGGGTGTCCCAGCGGCGGTCAACGTGGTTGTTCACCGCCAGGGAGTCCTCCGCATTCGGTCGAATCTGCCAGTCGGTCGAAGCGCGGAGCAACCGGTCATTCTGGACGACGAAGTCACGGTAGGTCGATTGCAGTAGGTCGCTGGCGTCGGTCGCCTTGACTTCATCGGCGAGCTGACGCTCGTACTCGGTTTGCCGGCCTCGGTCAGGGTCCAGCCCTGTGACTCGGCGAACTCGACCTGGTGATCCATCCTGCTCGTCATCAGCCATGCCGAGGAGGCGGATGGCGAGGAGCGCGAGAAGTGTGGGGTTGGAAGTCGCCGGCATGGTCTGCACGATGACAGCCTAGAAATCGGGGCGGTCAGGCGTGTAGGGCTGACAACGGTCGTTCGCGTAGAGCGAAGCCGCGGCGCGGTCCGGACCGTAGGGAGGACACGCGCCGCCTGGCGCAGATCGCGGCGGCGGGCCTGCCGGTTGGCTCTCACCCCCACGATCCACGCTACGCGGGTAACTTTCGTGGGCCTTTGGCGTGTGGAGCGGGTGACCGGGATCGAACCGGCATGACCAGCTTGGAAGGCTGGGGCTCTACCATTGAGCTACACCCGCGAGCGGTGCACGGAGTCGGGGCGACAGGACTCGAACCTGCGATCTTCTGCTCCCAAAGCAGACGCGCTAGCCACTACGCTACGCCCCGCGCCACCCATTGTCCGGGAGTCCGCGGGTCGAGTGTACGGGTGGGGTGCACCCGGGACCAACCGGCTTCGCGGCGTTGACAACAAGACCGGCGGCAGAGATCCGGAGGACGTCGCCGCACTCGCGCTGCGTCGGCGGAGCCCACCGGTCCGTACGTCGGTTGGCCGTGCGTTCGCCCACCCGTAGGATTGTGCGGGCTCATCGAGCCCGTCCGGCAGCTTCCCAGCCCGTCTGCCGCCCGCCCTGAACCAGGAGTGACCAAGCGTGCCCAGCACCGTCGAGCAGTTGAGCCCCACCCGGGTCAAGATCACCGTCGAGGTCCCGTTCGCCGACTTCAAGCCCAGCATGGACAAGGCGTACGCCGCCATCGCGAAGTCGGTCAACATCCCCGGCTTCCGCAAGGGGAAGGTGCCCCCGCTGGTGATCGACCAGCGGTTCGGCCGCGGTGTGGTCATCCAGGAGGCTTTCAACGACGCGTGGACCGGCTTCTACGGCCAGGCCGTCAGGGACCTCCACCTCAGCCCGCTGGCCCAGCCCGACCTCGAGGTGACCAAGCTCGAGGACGGCGACCTGATCGAGTTCACCGCCGAGGTCGACGTCCGGCCCGAATTCGACCTGCCCGACTTCGCCACCCTGACGGCGACCGTCGAGCCGCTCGAGGTGCCGGATGCGCTGGTCGACCGGCAGATCGAGGGGCTGCAGGAGAAGTTCGGCTCCCGACAGACGGTCGAGCGCCCGGCCGCCGACGGCGACGTGGTGACCATCAGCCTGGTGGCCAGCCGGGACGGCGAGACGCTGCCCGACGCGACCGCGGACGACCTGGAGTACACGATCGGCTCCGGAACGATGCTCGAGGGCCTGGACGCTGCGGTCACCGGGCTGTCCACCGGGGAGTCTGCGACCTTCGCGTCCACGCTGGTCGGCGGCACCCGCTCCGGCGAGGAGGCCGACATCGAGGTCACGGTCAGCAAGGTGCAGGAGCAGGAGCTGCCGGCGGCTGACGACGACCTGGCCCAGCAGGCCTCGGAGTTCGACACCATCGGCGAGCTGCGTGCCGATGTCACCGAGCGGCTCACCCAGGTGGCCCGACTGGAGCAGGCGAGCCAGGCCCGCGACGCCGTGCTGGAGAACCTGCTCGACCAGCTGGACGTCGACGCCCCCGAGAACCTGCTGGACAGCGAGCTGGAGGCCCGGCGCGAACAGATCACCACCCAGCTCGCCCAGGCCGGTCTGACCCTCGAGCAGTACCTCGCCGACACCGGCGGCGAGCAGTCCGAGGACGAGTTCTGGGCTGACCTGGAGCAGCGGGCCGGCCAGGCGATCAAGGCGCAGATGGTGCTGGACAAGGTCGCCGAGGAGCGGGAGATCAGCGTCGGCCAGAACGACCTCACCCAGCACATCCTGCGCAAGGCCCAGAACGACGGGGTGGCGCCGCAGCAGATTGCCGAGCACCTCAACGAGCACCCGCACCACATCGATGAGTACATGCTCGAGATCCGGCGGGCCAAGGCCCTCGCCCTGGTCGTCGAGTCGGCCACGGTCACCGACAGCAACGGCGACCGGGTCGAGCTGGCCACGCTGACCGAGAGCGGGACCTACGCCGACCCCGCCGATGCCGAGCCGACCGATACCGAGCCGGCCCTCGCCGAGCCGACCGATGGCGAGCCGGCCCTTGCCGACCCGGCCAGTGGCGAGCCGGCCGATGCCGCTCCGGCCGACGGGGAGCAGTAACCCCCGCCCGTCGTCACCAGACGTGCCCCTGTCCGCTTTCGGACAGGGGCACGTTGCGTTTCATCGATGTCCCAAACCGGACACCGCGAAGCGGCGTGGGACCGCGTACGAGCCCCCCGAATGGTTGACCGGTCATCCACTCTCTGGGCCGGCTCAACGCTCGCTCAAGGCCGTCTTGATTGAGTCGTGAAGCCGTCAACTACGGATTCGGAGGATCTTGAGCGAAGTCGCACCGGATTCCGATGGTCGATGGAGGTTTCTCCTGCAGGATTCTTTTTGTCGGGAAGCGAGATGGGGGATAAGCGGAACGACAGCAAGGCTTCGGCGGCGTACGCGGTCCGGTTCAAATCAGGGGGAGGACCGGCGCGGACGCACACCGAACCAGGCGGAACGCGCAGTCGAGTTCAAATCAGGGGGAGGACCGACGCGCCGGACGCCACGGCTCGTGCGACTCGGGGGAGCAGCTCGGGGGAGCATCTCGCGGGGAGCGGGCC
>CAXTVE010000023.1:8711-15993 GCA_964247485.1 uncultured Propionibacteriaceae bacterium | reverse complement strand
GAGTTAGCGGACGGCCTGGGTCGCGTCGATCCACTGATGCAGCTTGTCGAGCGCGGCCCCGCTGTCGATGGCGGTCCGGGCGCGGTCGAGCTGAGCGGCGAAGGCGGCGGGCAGCCCGTCGGCGTCCGGCTTCGCGTCCGCGACCAGCGCGGCGGCGGCGTTGAGCAGCACGATGTCCCGCACCGGACCCGGGACGCCGGCCATCACCTCCCGGACCACCTGGGCGTTGCGAGGAGGCTCACCACCCACCAGGTCGGCCAGGTCGGCCCGGGGCAGGCCGAGATCGAGCGGGTCCAGCGGGGCCCGGGTCACCTCCCCGTCGGCGAACAGCCACAGCTGCGACACCGTGGTGGTGGTCAGCTCGTCCAGGCCGTCGCCGCCGTGCATCACCAGGCCCTGGTGGCCGCGCGCGGCGAAGACCCCGGCCATCAGTTCGGCGATCCGCGGGTCGGCCACCCCCACCGCAGACGCCGAGGGCTGCGCCGGGTTCGCCATCGGGCCGAGGAAGTTGAACACCGTGGGGATGCCCAGCTCGCGGCGGACCGGACCCACGTGGCGCAGCGCCGGGTGGTAGTGGGGTGCGAACAAGAACCCGAGGCCGACCTCGGCGACGACCTTCTGCTGGGCCTCCGGTGTGAGGTCCAGAACCACCCCGAGGGCCTCGAGGACGTCCGCCGAGCCGCAGGCCGACGACGCCGCCCGGTTGCCGTGCTTGACCACGGTGGCGCCGGCCGCCGCGGCGACGATGGCCGCCATCGTCGAGATGTTGACCGTGTTCAGCCGGTCCCCACCGGACCCGACCACATCCACGGCCGGCCCCGGCACCGTGATCGGGGTGGCGAACTCGAGCATCGCCTCGACCAGCCCGACCAGCTCGGTCACCGTCTCGCCCTTGCTGCGCAGCGCCACCAGGAACGCCGCCATCTGGACCGGGGACGCCTCGCCCACCAGAATCTGCCGCAGCGCCCAGCCCATCGCCTCGGCCGGTTGGTCCACCCGGCGTACGAGGTCGCCGAGCAGGTCCGGCCAGGTCGTCGTCACCGGGTCACCCTAGTGCTCCGGCCGGCCCCCGAGGCCCGGTTCCGTGTCGTCCCGCGAACGTCGGCAAGCGTGCGCCTGGTGCGAGCCGCGCCGATCTAACGCAGCAGGTCGGCCACCACGCCGGGCAGCCGGAACGGGTCGACCGGGTGGGGCACGACCCCGTCGGCGCGCGACCACGTGGCCAGCCAGGCGTCGTCAGCCCGGCCGGTCAGCACCAGCACCGGCGGGCACCGGACGACCTCGTCCTTCAGCTGCCGGCACAGCCCCATCCCGCCCGGCACGGCCTCCCCGTCCAGGATCGCCAGGTCGACGCCGCCCTCGTCCATCGCGGTGATGACCGCGGGCTGGGTCGCCACCTCGACCACGCGCACCGGCGGCAGGTCGGCGGCCACCTTGCGGCCGAGCGCCAGGCGGACGTCCTCCCGGGTCAGCCGGTTCGACGCGTACAGCAGGATGGTCAGCGGCTCATCGCTTGCGGGCACTCAGCTCTCCTGGGACTGGCGGATGCGGGCGGCGGTAGCGTATCCCGCGCGCTGCTCCTCCCGGTCGAGCCGGCGGTCGATCTGCCGGGCCTCGCGCTGGCTGGACCGGAACCACTGCACGAACAGCGCGGCCAGGATCAGCACCGCGGTCACATCGCCGGAGCCCCACATGATCGCGCCCGCGACGTACTGGTCCTGCACCGGGCTCGGTGGCCACGCCCGACCGAAGGCGAGGTACCAGTCCTCGGCGATCAGCACCTCTGCACTCATGATCGAGACGCCGAGGATGGCGTGGAACGGCAGCATCAGGAACAGCACCAGCAGCCGGAAGGGGAAGGCGATCCGGCCCGGCATGGGATCGATCCCCACCAGCGGCCACATCAGCAGGGCGCCGACGGTGACGAAGTGCAGGTGCAGGAAGGCGTGCCAGAACGCCGAGCGCAGCGTCAGCTCGTAGAAGGAGGTGTAGTAGAGGACGAACGGCGTGGCGACGAAGAGCGCGAAGGCCAGCGGGGTGAAGGTCAGCACCTTGGCCAGCCGGGAGTGCAGCAGCGCGAGCAGCAGCGTACGCGGCCGGGCCGGCAGGGTCCGCAGGGCCAGGGTGACCGGGGCACCCAGGGCCAGGAACAGCGGCACCACCATGGTCAGGACCATGTGCTGCACCACGTGCACGCTGATCAGCACCGTGTCGTAGGTCCCCAGGCCGCTCAGCGTGGCCACGGCCGCAGACCCCAGCCCGCCGCCCAGGAACGCCAGGCTGCGACCGACCGGCCAGCGGTCACCGCGCCGGCGCAGCGTGACCAGGCCCGCGACGTAGAGCAGGCCGGGGATTGCGATGCCCAACGCGATCCACCAGTCGGTGCTCAGCTCGGTGAGCAGCCGCAGCGGGGTCAGCGGCGGCGGCTGGTCCCCCGGCGTCGCGTGCAGCGGCAGCAGCACGGCGGCGGACATCCTGAACACGATCTCAGGATAGGGCCGCGGACCAGGCCCCCCTCGGGGCCGACGGATGGCGCACCGCGGGCCAGATCCCAACGCCCGCGAAACAAACTGGCGCCTGAGGGTGACCTGTGCGGAGGTACCGGCAATAATGAGCCCGTGGCCCTTCACACCCATGCCGTCTCCGGATCGATGACCAAACCGGCGAACGCGCTGCACCCCATCCCGCAGTCCCGGCTGCGCGGTCGGGACGGCCGCCCCGACATGGTCGCGGTGGGGACGATCGTGTGGCTGGCCTCTGAGCTGATGTTCTTCGCCGCCCTGTTCGCCGCGTACTTCACGATCCGCAACGTGACCAACGCGCAGACGCCCCCGGGAGCCGAGTCGCTGTGGCAGACCCAGGTCGCGCTGATCAACGTCCCGTTCGCCATCGCCAACACGGCCGTGCTGGTGGCGAGCTCGTTCACCTGCCAGATGGGTGTCTTCGCCGCCGAGCGCGGGCAGGTCAGCCGGGCCGGCTCACTGCTCAATCCTCGTCAGTGGGGCCTGCGCGAGTGGTACGTGCTGACCTACCTGATGGGTGCGTTCTTCGTCGCCGGCCAGACCTTCGAGTACGCCGCGCTGATCTCGGAGGGGCTGACGATCTCCTCCAACGTCTACGGGTCGGTGTTCTACCTGGCGACCGGCTTCCACGGCCTGCACGTCACCGGCGGCCTGATCGCCTTCATGGTCCTGCTGGGCCGCACCTTCCTGGCCCGCACCTTCACCCACGAGCAGGCGGTCAGCGCGGTCGTCGTGTCCTACTACTGGCACTTCGTCGACGTGGTCTGGATCGCCCTGTTCGGTGTGATCTACCTGATCGCGTAACGCTTGTCACAACCGGTTTCCCGCATCCGTCCTAGCCAGTAGAACTGAATAACTGTCAGGCCTTTCGCGCCGGGACCCCGGCCGCGATTGCCAGCACCACGAAGGGATCCACGTGCGACACCTGTCCGCCCGCCGACGGCACCCCGCAGCCAAGGGTGTGCTGCTGGTGTTCGCGCTGTTCCTGATGGGCAGTCTGTACGCGGTGGTTGCCCCCTCACCGAAGGTCGCGGCCGATACCGGCAACAGCCAGCAGATCGAGGAGGGCCGGCGACTGTTCGAGGTCACCTGCTCCTCCTGCCACGGGCTGAACGGCGAGGGCCAGGTCACCGACATCATCCAGGGCCCGTCCCTGGTCGGTGTCGGTGCGGCCTCGGTCGACTTCCAGGTGGAGTCCGGCCGGATGCCGATGTCGCGGCCCGAGGAGCAGGCTCCGGTCAAGAAGAACCTCTACACCCAGCAGGAGATCGCGGCGCTGTCGGCGTATGTCGCCTCCCTCGGACCCGGTCCGGAGATCCCGACGCCGGAGGAGCTGGACACCTCGGGCGTGACCGAGGAGGAGCTCGCCCGCGGTGGCGAGCTGTTCCGGAGCAACTGCTCCGCCTGCCACAACTTCCGCGGTGCCGGTGGCGCGCTGCCGGGGGGCAAGTACGCACCGTCGCTGGGGGGTGTGACCGCCGAGAAGATCTGGGAGGCCATGCTGATCGGTCCCCAGCAGATGCCGGTCTTCTCCGACGAGGTCATGCGGCCCGAGGACAAGCGCGCCCTCATCGGCTACCTGGAGGACCTCAACTCCCAGCCGGAGCCCGGCGGCCTCGGCCTCGGCGGTGTCGGACCGGTGAGCGAGGGCCTGTGGGCCTGGATCCTGGGTCTGGGCACGCTGGTGGGCTTTTCCATCTGGATCGCGGCCAAGGGAGCGAAGGCGAAATGACCATCCAGAACGAGGTTCCGGTCCCGGCCGAGCAAGAGGGCCGTGACCTGGCCACGACCGGGGACGACCCGCGATACCCCGTCGTCGACCCCGGCCACGAGCCCCACCTGCCGCGGCTGACCGACGTCGACGAGAAGGCCGCCGAGCGGGCCACCCGCCAGGTCGCGACGTTCTTCGGTCTGGTGCCGCTGCTCTGCATCGGCTTCGCCGTCATCTACTTCGCCGTGCCGAACACCTGGTACGTGAACTTCGGTTTCATCAACGCCAACTCCAAGAACCTGGGCCTGGGCCTGACCGCCGGGCTCGCGCTGCTGTTCATCGGGATCGGCGCGGTCCAGTGGGGCCGTCAGCTGATGGACGACCACGAGATGGTCGACCACCGGCACGGCGCGACCTCCGACCCGGAGGACGTGAAATGGGTGGTCAACGAGCTGGACAAGGTGGTCGACGAGTCGCAGATCACCCGGCGCAAGGTCATCGGCCGGAGCCTGGTCGGTGCGCTGGTCGCCCTCGGCATCCCGCTGATCGTCAGCTTCGCCGACCTCGGGCCCTGGCCCACCCGGCGGCTGCGCGCGGAGACCATCGAGTCGACGATCTGGGCCGAGGGCGTCCGGCTGTCGCACGACGTGACCTTCGAGCCGATCAAGCCCGAGGACATCGAGGTCGGCCAGCTGGTCAACGGCCAGCCGGAGATCATGAAGGACCTGCACGGGGTCGAGTACCAGCAGGCCAAGGCCAAGGCCTCGATCATCATCGTGCGGATGGACCCGAACACCATCAAGATCCCCGACTCGCGCCGTGACTGGCACGTCAACGGAATCCTGTGCTACTCGAAGATCTGCACTCACGTCGGCTGCCCGATCAGCCTGTGGGAGCAGCAGACCCACCACCTGCTCTGCCCCTGTCACCAGTCGACCTTCGACCTCGGTGACTCGGGAGTGGTGGTCTTTGGCCCGGCCGCGCGTTCGCTGCCGCAGCTACCCATCACGGTGGACGCCGAGGGTTACCTCGTCGCCCGCCGCGACTTCGATGTTCCGCCGGGCCCGAGCTACTTTGAACGGGACTCCCGCAATGATTACAAGCGAGGCGATAAGTAATGGCTAAGCCTGCCGCCACCATGGACACGGGTTCCTCCGTGCTGCCCCAGACCCCGAAGAAGCCGATGGGGCCGGTCTTCAAGTTCGCCTCCGGACCGGCCAAGTGGGCCGACGAGCGCGTCGGCCTGGCCGGCCTGAGCCGGCCGTTCCTCCGCAAGGTCTTCCCCGACCACTGGTCGTTCCTGCTCGGTGAGGTCGCGCTCTACTCCTTCATCATCCTGTTGCTGACCGGGGTCTTCCTGACCATCTGGTACAAGCCGTCGATGGCTGAGATCGAGTACGAGGGCACCTACCAGCTGCTCCGCGGACTGCCGATGTCGGAGTCCTTCGCCTCGACGTTGTCGCTGTCGTTCGACATCCGTGGCGGCCTGCTGGTGCGCCAGATGCACCACTGGGCGGCCATGCTGTTCATCGCCGCGATGCTGACCCACAGCCTGCGGGTCTTCTTCACCGGCGCGTTCCGCAAGCCCCGGGAGATCAACTGGGTGCTCGGTGTCGCCCTGCTGGGCCTGGGCCTGGTCGAGGGCTTCGCCGGCTACTCGCTGCCGGACGACTTGCTGTCGGGTACGGGCCTCCGCTTCGTGGACGGCCTGATCCGCTCCATCCCGTTGATCGGGACCTGGGCGGAGTTCTTCGTCTTCGCCGGCGAGTTCCCCGGTGAGCTGATCATCCCGCGGCTCTACATGGTGCACATCCTGCTCATCCCGGCCATCCTGCTCGGGCTGATCGCGGCCCACCTGGCCCTGGTCGTCTACCACAAGCACTCCCAGTTCCCCGGCCCCGGGCGGACCGAGGAGAACGTCGTGGGCTACCCGGTCTTCCCGGTGTACGCGGCCAAGGCGGGCGGCTTCTTCTTCATCGTCTTCGGCGTGATCACCCTGATGGGGGCGCTGCTGCAGATCAACCCGGTGTGGATCTTCGGGGCCTACAACCCCTCGCAGATCACCGCGGGGTCGCAGCCCGACTGGTACATGGGCTTCGTCGAGGGCGCCATCCGCATCATGCCGGGCTGGGAGTGGCACCTCGGGGGCACCACTTGGTCGTGGAACGTCGTCATCCCGGGCTTCGGCCTGCTGACCGGCATGTTCCTGCTGATGGGCGTCTACCCGTGGGTCGAGCAGTGGGTGACCAAGGACAAGTCCGAGCACCACATCCTGGACCGGCCGCGGAACGCCCCGACCCGGACCGCGTTCGGTGTCGCCGCGATCACCTGCTACGGGATGTTCTGGATCGGCGGTGGCAATGACCTGGTGGCCACCACCTTCGGGCTCTCGCTGAACGCGGTGACCTACTTCCTGCGGGTCGCGGTCTTCGTGGCCCCGGTGCTCGCGTTCATCCTGACCAAGCGGATCTGCGTCGGGCTGCAGCGGTCCGACGAGGACCGGCTGCTGCACGGCGCGGAGTCCGGCATCATCGAGCGCGACCCGTCCGGGTCGTACTCCGAGCGGCACCGTCCGATCGCGGTGGGCGAGGCGTTCACCCTCACCCAGCACAAGCAGCACCCGGCGCTCGCGCCGCTCGCCGAGACCGACGGCATGTCGGCCAGCGAGATCAAGGCTGAGCAGCGGCGGCGCCGGGCGTCCCGGTTCTTCTTCATCGACGACCTGCGCAAGCCGACGCGGGCCGAGCTGGAGGAGGCCGCGCACCATCACAATGGGCACGGCGATGGGAATGGCAATGGTCACGAGATCGACGGCAACGGCAACGGCAATGGCCACCACGAGGTGACGGCCGGGGCCGGTCAGCAGGTCCAGAACGCGACCAGCCAGAGCCACTAGCTCCACCCGCCTCACCGAGAGCGCCCCTGGGTCATCGACCCGGGGGCGCTGTCGCGTGCGGGTTAAGGGCTGCCGGTTGCCGGTTGCGGGTTGCGGGCTGCGGGCTGCGGGCTGCGGGCTGCGGGCTGCGGGCTGCGGGCTGCGGGCTGCGGG
>CAXTVE010000023.1:0-8611 GCA_964247485.1 uncultured Propionibacteriaceae bacterium | reverse complement strand
CTGCCGAAACCTATGCCGGCATAGGTTTCGGCCGCTCAGCACAGGGTTGCAACCTGTGCTAGGAGAGCGAAACCTGTGCTGGGTCGAACCGCTCGGGGCATCGAGTCAGGTCAGCGGGGACCCGGCCAGCTCGTCGCCGAGCCAGCGGGTGACCGTGCCCACCTCGCCGAGCAGCCCGTACGCCGTTGCGGACGGGCAGTCGGGTGCCGGTGCACCGACGGTCAGCACGGAGTCGACCACCCGCCGGCCGCCGAGCAGGCCCGGCCGGTCCCGGATCCCGTCGGCGTCGAAGTCGCTGTCCTCGCGCCAGACCTCAGCGCCGCCGACCCGCAGCCGGGTCTCGCTGCGGACCCGGCCGCCGCGCTGGCCGGAGCGGCCGAGCACCAGGGTGTCACGCAGCCGGAGTCGCGCCGACGCTGCCCGGTCGACCCGCAGCGTCCGGGCCAGGTCCGCGCCGGCGGAGACCACGCGCGGCTGCCCGGCGTAGGCCAGGCAGGCTCCGTCCGCCACGGTGACGGTGGTGCGCCAGGCCGCCGACCGACCCCGGCCGTGGTAGGCAACCGTGCCCGCCACGTCGAACAGCTGCAACGTCGAGGCGGGCCCCACCTCGACCACCAGCTCGACCTCGTCGCCGCCGAGCAGCAGCGCCGTGGTGGCGACCAGCCCCACCCGGGGGCCGTGCGGGCCGTCCGCGACCCGCTGCGCCCGGAGCAGGCCCCCGCTCACCCGGACCCGCGGGCCCTCGACCAAGACCCGGGTCAGCACAGTGGCTCAGTGCGCGTGGACCGTGCCGTCGGCGTGCGCGTGCGGCGCCATCGGGCCCGGGTCCACAGCAGTGTGGTCGCCCGCCCGGAACCGGGCCAGGGTGTCCAGCACCCACTGTCGGACCGCCGCCACCGACACCTGGTCGTGCCGGGACAGGGCGATCACCGTACGCCCGTCGCGCGCGTGCTCGGCGTCGTGCACCATGGCCGCGACATCCACCCCGACATGCGGGGCCAGGTCGGTCTTGTTCACGATCAGCACGTCCGCCCGGGCGATCCCCGGGCCGCCCTTGCGGGCCACGTCTCCCCCACCGGCGACGTCGAGGACGAAGAACTGTGCATCGACCAGGGCCGGGGAGAACGTGGCCGTCAGGTTGTCGCCGCCGGACTCGACCAGCACCACGTCGACCGGGTCGAAGTCCCGCTCCAGGTCCTCCACGGCCAGCAGGTTCTGGGTCACGTCGTCGCGGATCGCGGTGTGCGGGCAGGCCCCGGTCTCCACCGCCCGGATCCGCTCCGGGGCCAGCACCCCCGCCGAGCGGAGGAACCGGGCGTCCTCGTCGGTGTAGATGTCGTTGGTCACCACGGCCAGGCTCAGCTCGGTGCCGAGCTCGGCACAGAGCAGCGCGATCAGCGAGCTCTTGCCGGTGCCGACCGGCCCGGCCACGCCGAGTCGCAGCGCCCGTGTGGGTCCGGTCACGGCGTGAACACCTGGGTGATCCGGGTGACCTTCCCGCCGGAGGTCGCGATCTGGAAGTTGGGCCAGGTCTCGTCCTCGATCGCGGTGACCAAGTCGGTCAACGAGCGATCCTTGGGCTTCAGGTCGTCGTCGAGCAACCGGACCCTGGTGCTCTCGGTGAGGGCCGTCGCCTCGCGGTCGCCGGCCTCCTCGTAGTAGTACTCCACGCAGAACGCTCCCTCCGCCGCGACGTCCTTCTCGGCGCAGCGGGCCTCGGCGTCCTGACCCGTGTACCAGCGCAGGGGGACGTAGGACAGGGCTCCGTCCTCGCTGACGCTCAGCTCGTTGGCGTAGGTGCCCTCGGCCGTCGAGGCCGGCGACGCACTGCGGGTCGGACTGGGCGAGGCACTGGTCGGGCCGGGTGAGGCACTGCTCGGGCTCGCGCTCGACGTGGGTGTGGGATCGGCGCTGGAGGGCGCCGAGCTGCTCGGGGCCGCACTCGACGGGGCCACCGTTAGACTCGGGGCCGCCTCCGGCTCGGCACCGCCGCAGCCGGCCAGCATCAGTAGGCCCGCGGCCGCGACCGGCGCCAAGACACGTCGGAACCGCTCAGGCACGGAACAGCCTCCGCTCAGTCTGGCCATGGCGTTGGCCCCACTCCTCGACCTGGGGCGCGCCGTACGCCGGGATCTGCCCGGTCGCGGTCAGCCCGGCCGTGGCCGCGACCAACCGCTCCACCTCCGGCTCGGCCTCGACCGCCCAGGCGACGGCCCGGCTCGGGTCGAACGGAGACAGCTTCAGGGCGGCGCCGACCACGGTCTGCACCTCCTCGTACGCGACCAGCCGAGCGAGCTCGTCGGCCTCGAGCCCGGCCTCGGCCGCGGTCGCGCCGAGCACCACGCCGCGGCACCAGACGCCGTCGCGGGACTGCCGCAGCTCGGCCAGCGGCCACACCGCGCCCGCCGTCCGCAGGTAGCTTCGCCCGAGCGAGTCCGACGCGTTCCGCAGCACGTCGGACAGCGTACGCACCCGCCACGCCGCGTCCACCTCGAGCATGGCGACCGTCCGCCGGTCGGACTCGGTGCGCCACCGGTGGCGGGCCACCACTGCGGTGGACGCCTCCACCTCGGTCACGGTGCGCAGGCGCACGGTCAGGTAGTCGGGGACCTGGTCCAGCCGCATCCCGGCGCCGAGCGCAGGCTCCACCCCGGCCGACTGGGTGTGCGACCCGCTCGGCAGCCGCCCGTCGGCCAGCAGCAGGCTCAGGTAGGGCGCGGCCATCAGAAGAGGTGGTAGAGCTGGGCCAACGGCAGGGTCTCGGCCGGGGCGGGGGTGACCTCGGCGCCGTCCACGGTGATGCCGTGGGTCTCCGGGTCGATCTCGATCAGTGGCAGCGCGTCGTTCAGCACCATCTGCGCCTTGCCCACGTCGCGGGTGGGACGGACGGCGACCAACTGCCGGGTCAGCCCGAGATCCTCGGCCAGCCCGGCCGCCAGGGCCGCCGGGGCGACGTAGGACTGAGACCGGTGGCGCCCGCTGCCGTAGTAGAGCGTCGGCCGCATCAGCACCGGCTGCGGCGTGGGGATGGAGGCGTTCGGGTCGCCGAGGGCGCCGACCACGATCCCGCCGCCCTTGATCACCACCGACGGCCGGACGCCGAAGAAGCGCGGGTCCCACAGCACCAGGTCGGCCAGCTTCCCGGTCTCGACCGAGCCGATCTCGTGATCGACCCCGTGACTGATCGCCGGGTTGATCGTGTATTTGGCGACATAGCGACGGGCCCGGAAGTTGTCGGCGGGCAGCCCGCCGGCCAGCTCCCCGCGGGCGTGCTTCATCACGTGCGCGACCTGCCAGGTGCGGGTGATGACCTCGCCGATCCGGCCCATCGCCTGGGCGTCGGAGGAGGTCACCGAGATCGCGCCCAGGTCGTGCAGGTGGTCCTCGGCCGCGATGGTGGTGGCCCGGATCCGCGACTCGGCGAAGGCCAGGTCCTCCGGCACCGCGGGGTTCAGGTGGTGACAGACCATCAGCATGTCGAGGTGCTCGGCGACGGTGTTGACCGTGTGCGGCAGGGTCGGGTTGGTCGACCCAGGCAGCACGTGCGGCAGGCCGGCGATGGTCAGGATGTCCGGGGCGTGCCCGCCACCGGCGCCCTCGACGTGGAACGCCGAGATGCTGCGCCCGGCGATCGCGTCGACCGTGCTGGCCACGAAGCCGGCCTCGTTGAGCGAGTCGGAGTGCAGCGCGACCTGCAGGCCCCACTCCTCCGCGCCCCGCAGCGCCGCGTCGATCGCCGCCGGGGTGGAACCCCAGTCCTCGTGCACCTTGTAGCCGCCGGCCCCGGCCAGCGCCTGCTCCTCGAGCGCCGGCATCGACACGGTGTTGCCCTTGCCCAGCAGCAGCACGTTGACCGGGAACTCGTCCAGCGCCCGGTGGGCCTGCCTGAGGTGCCAGGCTCCCGGGGTCACCGTGGTGGCCTTGGACCCCTCCGAGGGGCCGGTGCCGCCGCCGGCCAGGGTCGTCAGCCCGGCGGCCAGCGCCTCGTGGACCTGAGAGGGCGACAGGAAGTGCACGTGCGAGTCGAAGCCGCCGGCAGTGAGGATCTTGCCCTCGCCGGAGATCACGTCGGTCCCGGGGCCGATCACCAGGGTCGGGTCGACCCCGTCGGCGATGTCGGGGTTGCCGCTGCGACCGACGCCGGCGATCCGGCCGGCCCGGATCCCCACGTCGGCTCGGACGATCCCCCAGTGGTCCAGGATCACCACGTTGGTGATGACCGTGTCCAGGGCGCCCTCGGCCGAGGTGGTGAGCGCCTGCAGCCCCGACTCCCGGATGGACTTGCCGCCGCCGAACACCGCCTCCTCGCCGCCGAAGGTCAGGTCCTGCTCGACCTCGATCCACAGATCGGTGTCGCCGAGCCGGATCTGGTCGCCCGCCGTCGGGCCGAAGATCGCCGCGTACGCCTCGCGCGCGATCCGCGCCATCAGGCGGGCCTGATCTGGATACCGGGGACCGACCGGCGGCCCCGCAGGGCGACGACCGGAGCCGTACGCGAGGCGCCCGGCTCGAACCGGAGGCAGGTCCCGGCCGGGATGTCCAGGCGGGTCCCGGCGGCGGCGGCCCGGTCGAACTCCAGCCCGGGGTTGACGTCGGGGAGGTGGACGTGGGAGCCGATCTGGATCGGCCGGTCGGCGGTGTTGGTGAACGTGAGCTCGGCGCGCTCGTCCGGTCCCCGGTCGGCGTTGATCTCCAGCTCCCCGGCCTGTACCCGAACCGCCCCGGGTCCCGAGGTCGACACTCCCGCCATCAGCACCTCTCTACTGGATTGGCTGGTGCAGGGTGACCAGCTTGCGGCCGTCGGGGAAGGTCGCCTCGACCTGGACGTCGGTCAGCATGTCGGCCACCCCGTCCATCACCTCGGCCCGGGTGAGCACCTCGCGGCCGGACGCCATCAGGTCCTCGACCCGGCCGCCCTCGCGGGCCCGCTCGACCACCCAGGTGCTGAGCAGGGCCACGGACTCGGGGTAGTTGAGCTTGATCCCGCGCGCCAGCCGGTCCCGCGCAACCATCCCGGCCACGGCCATCAGCAGCTTCTCGGTCTCCGACGGAGCCAGGTTCATCCCACTCCCTCCCCTCGCCTTCGGCCAAGAAACTACCAACTGCGTGTTTCAACGGCTTTACGCCCGCCAGGACCCGCACCGCGCGCGCAGGAGAGAATCACTCCTCGTGAAGCCGTTCCTGCTGCTGGCCACCCGGGCTGACGACGCGGTCGCCGACGCCGAGTACCAGGCGTTCCTGCGCTTCGGCGGGCTGCGCACCGAGCAGCTGGTCCGGGTGCGGCTCGAGGCGGCGCCGCTGGCCGAGCAGCTGCCCGCAGACGACCTGACCGCGTACGCCGGGGTGCTGATCGGCGGCAGCCCGTTCACCGCATCGGACCCGGACGAGCAGAAGTCGCCGGTGCAGCGGCGGGTGGAGCGCGAGCTGGGCGGGGTGATCCGGGACGTGATCGGGAACGACATCCCGTTCCTCGGTGCCTGCTTCGGCATCGGCACGCTCGGTCTGCAGCTGGGCGGGGTGGTGGACCGGACCTACGGCGAGCCGGTCGGCGCGGTGGAGATCACCCTGACCGACGACGGTGTCGCCGACCCGCTGCTGGCCGGGCTGCCCCGCGCCTTCGCGGCGTTCGTCGGCCACAAGGAGGCGTTGCGGGTGCTACCGACCGGGGCGGTCCTGCTGGCGAGCTCGGCGGGCTGCCCCGTGCAGATGTTCCGGGTCGGGCAGCACCAGTACGCCACCCAGTTCCACCCCGAGCTGGACGTGTCCGGCATCGTCGAGCGGATCCGTGCCTACCGCTACGCCGGCTACTTCGACCCGGCCGAGACCGAGGCGCTGATCGCTCGGGTCAGCGGGGCCGAGGTCCCCTGGCCATCGCGGGTGCTGGCCGCCTTCACCGCCCGCTACCGGTCGACCTGACGCTGAGCTATCCGGCGTACGCGGCGCTGTTCTCCCGGGGCACGACCTCCGCGGGCGGCGGCGGACCGGGCGGGGTGCCGTCGCCGAAGGGTCGCCCGCCCAGCTGGTCGCGGCCGTGCGGGGTGAGCCAGCCGCGGAGGTACGGGCCCTTGGGCACGACCCCGGTCGGGTTCAGATCGGTGTGCACCAGGTAGTAGTGCTGCTTGATCTGGACGAAGTCGGTGGTGTCGCCGAAGCCGGGGGTCTGGAAGAGGTCCCGCGCATACGCCCAGAGCACCGGCATCTCGGTCAGCTTGCGCTGGTTGGTCTTGAAGTGGTTGTGGTAGACCGCGTCGAAGCGGGCGAGGGTGGTGAACAGCCGCACGTCGGCCTCGGTGATGGTCTCGCCGACGAGGTACCGCTGCTCGCTCAGCCGCTCGCTGAGCCAGTCCAGCCGGGCGAACAGGGTGTCGTAGGCCTCCTGGTAGGCGGACTGCGAGCCCGCGAACCCGCACCGGTAGACGCCGTTGTTCACGTCCTCGTAGACCAGCGCGGAGACCTCGTCGATCTCGTCACGCAGCCGCTCCGGATACAGCTGCGGGGCGCCGTCACGATGGAACTCGGTCCACTCGGTCGAGAAGTCCAGGGTCATCTGCCGGTACTCGTTGGTGACCAGCTGCCTGGTCGGTACGTCGACCAGGGCCGGTACCGTGATGCCACGCTCGTAGTCCGGGTCGCGGGCGAAGTAGGCCTCCTGCAGCCGCTCGTAGCCGAGCACCGGGTCGACGCCCCCGGGATCTAGGTCGAAGGTCCAGCTGCGGCTGTCGTGGGTGGGTCCGCACATGCCCATCGAGATGGCCGACTCCAACCCGAGCAGCCGCCGGACGATCACCGCCCGGTTGGCCCAGGGGCAGGCCCGGGCCACGACCAGCCGGTAGCGACCGGCCTCCACCGGGTAGCCGTCGCGGCCGTCGCGGGTGATCCGGGTGGCGACGTAGTTGGTGTCGCGCGCGAAGTCGCCGCCCTCGGCCACGTAGCGGCCGGCCTCGGTGTCGGTGTCGGTGGTCACGGGCGCAACCCTAGTTCGGGGGCGGAAGGGCTCATCCGCCGTAGGCGAAGGAGACCGCCGGGCTGGTGGCTGGGTCGGTCGGGTGGGTGGCCCGGATCGCGTAGCGGTAGGTCTGTCCGACCCGAAGCCCCTGGTCGGTGAACGCCAGGGTGGGCCGGTCCCAGAGGGTGGACGCTCTCCGCACCCGGCCGACGACCGTCCCGTTGCGCAGCACCTCGTAGTTGATGGTCATCTCGTCCCGGTCCCAGTTGGCCGTCCAGCTCACCCGGGCCCTCCCGCCGGTCTGGCCGGTCACGGTCGGCGTCATGGCCGTGCTCTCCTCCGGGCCGCGCCGGGGGGGCTGCCGGCCGGGCAGGGTGAACCGGACCAGTCCCTGCTGGTTCCGGCCGTCGACCTGGGTGAACTCCCCGCCCAGCACCACGAACTCCGAGTTGGCCACGACGCTCCAGGGCCCCTGCGACATCCCGGTGAAGCTGCCGGCGTTCACGCTGGGGAACCAGTTGTACAGCGACGGAGCCGGCTGGCCGCCGAAGTCGCCGTAGTACGGGCCGGGCTGGGAGTTAGGGGCGACCGTGCCGCGGGCGTCCCGGGTGACGGCCAGCGCCCGGTAGTTGCGCCGCGGTGTGAACTCGGGGAAGCCACCGATGTTGCTGCAGTGGTGGGCGTGGCCGACGGAGTACACGACGCCGCCCACCGGCGCGACACCGTAGGTGTCGCCGTGGCAGTCCTGCAGCCACTTGACCGCACCCCGGGTGTCGTCGGCGGCGAACACGCCCTCGAAGTTGCCGCCCCCGAAGCCGTAGCCGGTGCCGTAGACCGTGTCCTGGTCCGCGGTGAGGCTGAGGATCGCCGCCTTGGGCCCGTAGTCCCGGACGACCGTGTTGATCTCCCAGGGGTCGAGGGCGCCGCTGGTGGCGTCGAGGGCGACGAGACCGCGCCCGTCCACCCCGTTGACCTGGTTGAAGGCACCGCCGGCCACGACCTTGGTGCGGTCCGCCGTCAGGGTCAGCGCATGCACGGTGCCGTCGGCCCGGGGCGCCCAGCCCGTGAGGGCGCCGCCTGCGATCCGTACCGCGGCCAACCGCGTACGGGCCACGCCGTCGACCGTGGTGAAGGTGCCGCCGGCGAAGATGGTCCGGCCGCCCACGGCCAGGGCGTTGACCGTGCCGTTGAAGCTCGGGTTCTGGGCGAGGAGGACGCCGTCGGAGATGCGGAAGGCGGCGAACCGGTTCCGTTGGACCGATCCCACCTTGGTGAAGCTGCCGGCGACGAAGAGCGTGCCCCCGTCCCCCGACACCGCGACCGCCCGCACCGTCCCGTTGAACACGGGTGCGAAGTTGTTCAGGGCCCCCGTCAGCAGGTTGACCGAGACCAGCCGCCAGCGGGCCTTCTCCGCCGGGCCCGGCGCGGCGCCCGACGGGCGGGCCTTAGTGAAGTCGCCGGCGGCGAAGAGGCGGTTGCCGGCGATCGCCATGGTCCAGACCACCCCGTTGACCTGCGCGGTCGGCAGCGCGTCGGCTCTGACGACAGCAGCCGAGCGCGGGGTCACCGGTGGCACCGCGGCCTCGGCGGTGGCGCTCGTCGGCAGCGCGACGACCAGGCCGAGCAGCACCGACAGCATCAGTCGCGTACGCCGTGGCCAACGCC
>CAXTVE010000022.1:14912-16153 GCA_964247485.1 uncultured Propionibacteriaceae bacterium | reverse complement strand
CACGATGTCCATCGCCCCTCCCGACACCCCGTCTCCGGCGTCGCCGGACTCCTCCGCGGTGTCCACGCCGGCGCCGGGCAGCGCATCGCCCTCGACGCCGCCCGCGTCCGGGGTCAGGTCCAGCGGGTCGCCGCCGGCCGGGGCCGAGGCCTGGGCCATCTCACTCATGGGGGTGCTCCTTCTGCGGTCGGGTGTCTCCCTCGTTCTACCCCAGCCCGTCCGGCCCGATGCGACCGGGGAGGATGGTGGGCATGGATCCGGTCCTGGTCGTCGGCGGCGGCATCTCGGGCATCGCGGCGGCGCGGGAGCTGAGCACGGCCGGCGTGCCGGTCGTGGTCCGGGACCGGGGCCGCACGCTGGGCGGGCGGATGGCCAGCCGGACCACCGAGGGCCGGCCGGTCGACACCGGTGCGTCCTACTTCACCGTCTCCGACCCGGCCTTCCAGGCGGTGGTCGACGACTGGCAGCAGCGCGGGCTGGCCCGCCCGTGGACCGACACCCTCGCCGTGCTCGGCCGGCCGGACAAGACCGAGACCTCGGGCCCGGTCCGCTGGGCCGCCCCCCGCGGCCTGCGCAGCCTGGTCGAAGACCTGGCCGCCGGCCTGGACGTCACCTCGCACCGCCCGGTGGAGCGGATCGAGCCGGAGCGCACCGTGGAGGGCACGGCGTACGCCGCGGTCGTGCTGGCCATGCCCGACCCGCAGGCCCGGCGGCTCCTCGACCCCGCGTACGCGGACGCGGTCGCCGCGCTCGACGACCCGTACGAGCCCGTGCTCGCCCTCACCGCGATCTGGCCCGAGCGGACTTGGCGGGAGTTCGATGGCGCCTTCGTGAACGGCGACGACACCCTGGGCTGGATCGCCGACGACGGCCGCCGCCGCGGTGACGGCGCCCCGGTGCTGGTCGCCCACTCGACCGCGGACTTCGCCCGGCCGCGCCTCGAGAACGCGGGCGCCGCGGCCGACCCGATGGTGACCGCGCTGCGGCGCCAGCTGGACATCGCGACTGTCCCCGCGTCCGCCCAGGTCCACCGCTGGTCGTTCGCCCGACCCACCGGGCCGCGCGACGCACCCTTCCACCTCGACGACGACCTGATCGGGGCGTGTGGCGACGGCTGGCACGGCAAGTCGCGGGTCGAGGGTGCCTACCTGTCCGGTCGGGGGGGGGGGGGGGGGGGGGGGGGTGGCGGGGGGGGGGGGGGGCGCGCGCCGGGGGGGGGGGGGGCGGCCCCGCCCGCCCCC
>CAXTVE010000022.1:0-14902 GCA_964247485.1 uncultured Propionibacteriaceae bacterium | reverse complement strand
AGCCCTGGCCGAGCGCCTCGTCTGACTCCGCCGGGTCAGGCGGCCAGCGGGGTCACCCCGCCCAGGGACCGGCCGTGCTTGCGGGCGTCGGCCTCGGCCCGCTGGCGCAGGTCCGCGGCCAGGTCCTTGAACTGGTCGAGCGCCGGGTTGACCCCGACCAGGGTGAACTCGCTCTCCACGACCTGGAGGTCGAGCTTCCACACGTCGGCGAGGATGCGACGCATCCAGCCGGTCGCGTGGTCCCAGCCCTCGCGCGGGGTCCCGGCGGCGTAGCTGCCCCCGCGCACGATGACCAGGACGGCGGGTGTGCCGGCCGTTGCGGGCTCGACGCCGGCGGCCATCCGCGGGTCGGTGATCACCAGGTCGACCCAGGTCTTGAAGTGCTGGGAGACCCCGAAGTTGTAGAGCGGCACGGCGAACAGCAGTGCTTCGGCCCCGACGAGCTGGTCGACGGCCTCGGCCGCCAAGGCGGTGGCCGCCTGCTGCTCGGGTGAGCGCTGGGCGTCGGGCGTGTACGCGGCGCCGACGGCGGTGGCCCACACGTCGGCCGGGACCGGATCAGCACCCAGGTGCCGCCGGACGACGTCGCGGTCGGGGTTGGCCTCGAGCCACTCGCGCTCGACGATGTCGGCGATCTCGCGGCTGTGCGACCCGTCGACGCGGATGCTGGCATCGAGTCGGAAGAGAGTCATGTCGGTGGATCCTTCGAGGTAGTGGAGTACTACTAACTAGGAAAATACTAGCAGCACGTACAAGGCAAGCACGAGGTATCCTGGGTCACATGACGGGACGGAGCGAGGACGGGGCCGTGCTCACGCAGGCCCAGACCACGCCGGTCCAGGCCATGTGCAGCACCAATGTGGCGCGCGCGTTCGACTTCCTGGGCAAGCGCTGGAACGGCCTCATCCTCGGCGCCCTCCGGCATGGTCCGACCGGGTTCGCCGAGCTGCGCCGCGGCGTCGGCCCCATCACGGACTCGGTGCTGTCCGGCCGGCTGGGCGAGCTGACCCAGGCCGGACTGGTGCAGCGCGAGGTGACCGACACGCGTCCGCCCGGGGTCACCTACTCCCTCACGACCAAGGGCCAGGCGCTCGGGCCGATCCTCGACGCGCTGGGCAGCTGGGCCGCCGACCTGCCGCCGTGCCCGCGGGGCTGAGTCCCGAGCCCCGGCGGCACCGCGACCCGGCCTACCTGGCGGCCAAGTACGCCCGCTCGACCGAGCCGCAGGCCGCCCCGCTCCCGCGGCTGGCGGCGCAGATCGCGGCGGCCACCGCCGCCCTGGTGCCGGGCGCCGAGCCGGACGGGGGCGGCGTCGACGCCCGGGTGCTGCTGCTGCTCGAGACCCCCTCGCGGGCGGGCGGCTACACGACCGGGCTGATCTCGATCGACAACGACGACACCGCGGCCGCGAACCTGTGGCGCGGGCTGGACGCCGTCGGTCTCGACCGGCGCACCGTACTGGTCTGGAACGCGGTGCCCTGGTATGTCGGCAGCGCCGACCGGATCCGCCCACCGACCCCGGCCGAGGTGACGGTGGGACAAGGCTGGCTGCGTCGGCTGCTCGACCTGCTGACCGACCTGCGGGTGGTCGCCTGCTTCGGCCGGGCGGCGGCCCGGGCGGTGCTCCCGCTGCGGCCCGAGCTGACGGAGCGCGGACTGACCCTGCTGGAGGCCCCGCACCCGAGCCAGCGGGTCTACAACCGGCCCGGTGCCCAGGCCCGGGAGCGCGTACACGCCACGCTGGCCGCCGCTCACCGACATTTCAACGCCAGAGCAGGGCCAGGCGCCACCCCCGCCCGCGCCCCCCCCCCCCCCCCGTGCCCCCCCGGGGGGCCCCGCGGCCCCCCCCGCGGGCCTGACAAGTCGGAGAAGAATGGTGACGTGGACTACGCCGTCGTTGCCGAGGCCTACGCCGACCTGGAGCAGGCCACTGGGCGCCTGGTCCTGATCGACCGGCTGGCCGAGCTGCTCCGGCAGACACCCGACTCGGTGCTGCCCACGGTCTGCTACCTCTGCCAGGGCATGGTGGCGCCCGAGTTCGCCGCCGTCGACCTCGGCCTGGCCGAGAAGCTGGCCGTCCGGGCCGTGGCCAACGCCACCGGGGTGCCCCTGGAGGAGGTGGTCGCCACGGTCCGCCGGGTCGGCGACCCGGGCCAGGCCACCGAGCTGCTGCTGGAGGCCGGAGCGGCGGGGCGGGCACCGACGCTGCAGGTGGAGCAGGTGGTCGACACGCTGCACGAGCTCGCCCGGGCCGAGGGCACCGGGTCGCAGGGCCGCAAGCTCGACCTGCTGGGCGGGCTGCTGGCGCAGGCGACGCCGCTGGAGGGGCGCTACCTGATGCGCCTGGTCACCCGGAACCTCCGGCTCGGCATCGGCACCCCGACCATCCTGGACGCCCTGGCCGTGGTGCATGCCGACGGTCGGCGCGACCGGCCGGCGCTGGAGCGCGCGTACAACCTGGCGTCCGACCTCGGGCTGGTCGCAGAGACCCTGGTCCGCGGCGGCCTCGACGCGGTCGCGGAGCTGCGGGTCCGGCCGGGGCACCCGGCGCGGGTGATGCTGGCCCAGCGACTCTCCGACGCCGCCGAGATCCTGGCGAAGCTCGGCGGCACCTGCGCGGCCGAGCACAAGTACGACGGGATGCGGGTGCAGGCGCACCGCACCGCCGACGGGCGGATCGAGCTGTTCACCCGGCGGCAGGAGCGGGTGAGCTGGCAGTTCCCCGACGTGGTCGCGCTGCTGGACGAGGGCCTGCGGCCGCGCGAGGCGATCGTCGAGGGCGAGATCGTGGCGTACGACGCGGCGGCCGGGGAGCTCCGCCCCTTCCAGGAGGTCATGTTCCGTCGGCGGCGGCACGGCATCGAGCAGGCCGCGCAGGATGTGCCGGTCGGGCTGTTCTGCTTCGAGCTACTCTACGCCGACGGCGAGGACTTCACCGACCGGCCCTACCCGGAGCGCCGGGCCGCGCTCGCCGAGGCGCTGACCCTGTCCGACCGGCTGCGGCTGACCACGGCCCAGCAGGTCAGCGAGCCGGACGCGCTGGACGCCGCGTTCACGGCTGCGGTGGCCGAGGGCTGCGAGGGACTGATCTGCAAGGCGACCGGCCCGGAGTCGGGCTACCGTGCCGGCGCCCGCGGCTGGTCCTGGATCAAGCTGAAGCGCGACTACCGCACCGAGCTCGCCGACACCGTCGACCTGGTCGTCGTCGGCGCGTACGCGGGGCGGGGCCGGCGGACCGGCTCGTACGGGGCCGTCCTGCTGGCCGCGTACGACCCGGAGGCCGAGCTCTACCGCACGGTCGGGCGCTGCGGGGCGGGATTCTCCGACGCGGACCTGGGGGTGCTGCCGGAGCGGTTGGCGCCGCTGATCCGCACCGCGCGGCCGCCGCGGGTGGACGCGCGGGTGCCGGCCGACCTGTGGTGCGAGCCGGGGCTGGTGCTGGAGGTGCTGGTCGCCGAGCTGACCGTGTCACCGAACCACACCGCCGGCTGGGGCGAGCTGCAGGAGGACTCCGGACTGGCCATGCGGTTCCCCCGCTTCACCGGCCGCTGGCGCGACGACAAGGAGCCTCAGGACGCGACCACCACCGGGCAGCTGCTCGACCTGTTCCGCACCGCCCGCCGCCTGTCGGTCCCGGACGCCTGATGCCCGAGGGCGACAGCATCTACCTGGAGGCGCGCAAGCTCGACGCCGCACTGAAGGGCCGCCGGATCGCACGCGGTGAGCTGCGGGTCGGGGCGCTGGTCGGGGCCGAGCTGGCGGGCACCACCGTGCTGGAGCACGACACCCACGGCAAGCACCTGCTGACCCGCTTCGACAACGGGCAGACGCTGCACACGCACCTGCGGATGGACGGGTCCTGGTCGGTGGTCCGGCCCGGCCGGACGCTGCCCCGGAACCTCGACCCGGACATCCGGGTGCTGCTGGCCGCCGAGGACGGGCCGACGGCGTACGGGCTGTCGGTGCCGGTGGTCGAGCTGCTCCCCACCGCCCGCGAGCACGAGGTCGTCGGCCACCTCGGGCCCGACCCGCTGAGGGCCGACTGGGACGCGGCGGCGGCAGTGGCCCGGCTGGCCGCCGAGCCCGAGCGGGAGATCAGCGCAGCCCTGCTCGACCAGCGGGGCATGGCCGGACTGGGCAACCTGTGGGTCAACGAGCTGTGCTTCCTGCGTGGCATCAGCCCGTGGACGCCCGCGGACGAGGTCGACCTGCCGGCGCTGGTCCGGCTGGCGGCCCGGACGCTGCGGCACTCGGCGCTGGTGCCGGGGGCCTACCAGGTGACCACCGGCAACAACCGGCGCGGCCAGGACCACTGGGGCGCGGGCCGGGCCAACCAGCCCGGCGGGCGGGGCCGCACCCTGATCGGGGGCGCGGCGGTGGGGCCGGGCGCCCCGCACCGCCGGCGCACGTGGTGGTGCCCGCGCTGTCAGCCGGGCCCGGAGCCGCCCGAGTCCCGACGATCGTGAAGGATGTTTCTGGACAGTCCCAGAAAACATCCTTCGCGCTCCGAGATGACTCCTGGATCGGCGCCTCGCTGACAAGAGTCGGTGCCCTCTTGGACAATGACGGTGTCGGAGGAGGGTCGTGCCATGGAGCAGCCCAGGGCCGCCGGGGTGGCGGAGCGCCCGCGGACCGAGTTTGCGTCCGCGCCGTCCGCGCCGACCCCGATGTCCGTAGCTGAGCCCCCTGTCCGCCCGGAGACCCCGCGAAGCATCGAGCTCGACACCGAGCGGCAGGTCCGCGGCCTCAAGTTCGCGCTCGGCTGCTCGGTGGCCATCGCTCTCGGGGTGGTGCTGACCGCCCTCAGCATCCAGTCCGGCCGCATCCCCGACCGGGAGGGGCACGGCTGGCCGCTGTCGCTGCTCTTCGGCCCGACCCCCAACCTGCAGGGCTGGCGGGTGGTCACCGACCCGGACCAGCTGACCGACGGCGGCCGCTACACCGAGCTGCTGATCACCTTCACATTCGTCGACTTCGGCTACATCGCGATCTACGGCTATCTGCTCTGGGTCGTGGTCACGGCGCTGCTCGGGGGCCGGTGGCGGACGCGGGCGCGCCGGGTGCTGGTGGCCCTGATCGTGGTGGACGTCGTCGAGAACCTGCTGTCGCTGCCCGGCCTGTCGGGCATCGGGCCGCGGGTCCTCGTCGCCAGCACTGTCCTCAAGTGGGTCGCGGTGGCCGCGCTCGCCGCCCTGGTGCTGCTCGGGACGCTCACCGGCACCGCACCGGCGCCGGACCGCCGCCTCGGGGCCCGGCTGCGCCGTAGCTACCTCGCGGTCACCCACCAACGCTTCGCGTTCGTGCCGATGATCGCCCTGTTCGTGCTGTCGGTGCTGTCGGGCGCCGCCATCCTCGAGCAGCTGCCCGACGTGCTGCGCCGCTGGATCTCCGACGGCGGCGTGGGCGTCCGGCACGCCGTCGTCTCGATCCTCGGCACCCTGGCCGTCGGGAGCGCCCTGATCGTCGCCGGCCGCTACCGCGCGGGGTACGCCTACCGCCACCCCAAGCCGCCGCCGGAGCCGACCCGGGACGCTGCGGACCGCCCGTCCCGGCTGTGGGTCTGGCTGGTGGGCCTGCTGGTCGCCCATGTCGGGGTGGTGGGCGCGCTGGTCAGCGGCCGGGTGGGTGACGTGGTCGTCCAGCGGCTGGCCGTCTTCATCGGCGTGCCGGTGCTCATCGTCGCGCTCTCGCTCTGGCTGCGGCACCGGTGGACGAGCCAGCGGCACGGGCACGAGTACCGCTTCGACCGACCACCGACGTTCGACGACCGGGAGCTGACCGCAGTCCGCCTGGCCGGCGCCGTGGCCGGGATCGGCACGGTGGTGGTCGGCGGGCTGAGCCTGATCCGCGCATTCGTCCCCCTGCTGACCGTGCCGCAGGCCGAGACCGGGACGGACCTCGCCGCGGTCGGCTTCTTCGTGGCTGTCGGCGCGGCCACGGTGGTAGTGCCCTGGGTGGGCGCCATCGCGGGCGTCCGCCGCGGCGCCGCGCGGCGCACCGACCGGCTCACCTCGGGCCGGCCGGTCCCGTTGCGGTCCGAGACCGAGCCCTCGTTCCCCGTCCGCAGCACGGCGCTGCTCGCCGCCGGTCTCGGGATGTTCGTGCTGCTCGCCGTCTGGCCCGACTTCGCCGGCTGGATCGGCCTCGCGGCCACGGCGAACCTGGCGCTCGGCAGCATGGCGGTGATGCTGTCGGCGGTCGCGCTGGTGATCCAGGACCGACCGACCGCCGAGGTGTTCCGCTGGGTGGGCCTGCGCCGGTCCCCCCTGGTCAGCATGCTGGTCCTCACCCTCGTACTGGTCGGGGTCTTCGGCGGCAGCAACACCATCCACGAGATCGATCGCGGTCCGTCGACCACGCCCGGGCGCAGGCTGACCATGCCCGAGTCGTTCGCGGCCTGGCTGCAGACGCCCGACCCCTGCCAGACCACGGTCAAGGGCCGGCCGGTGCGCCCGATGCTGCTGTTCGCGGCCGAGGGCGGCGGGATCCGGGCCGCCTACTGGACCGTGCTCGGGCTGCACACCCTCGACGAGAACTCCTGCGGCGAGCGGTCGGCGCTGCTGTCGGGCGGGGCCAGCGGCGGTTCGGTCGGGCTCACCGTGGCCCGGTTCAGCGGTACGCCGGAGCGTCCCGGCACGGCGGCGGCGGTGCAGGCGGTCGAGCAGATGGCCGCGCCGAGCACGCTGGCGCAGGCCGCCGACGGCACCTTCGTCCGCGACGTGCTCTACGGCGCGACCGGCGTGCCGGTGCCCCGCCTCGGCCGGCCCGACTGGTCGGAGTGGCTCGATCGGGCCCGGCTGATCGAGGACGGGTGGTCCGACACCCGGGGTTCGGACGGGCTCGACTGGGGTGACCGGCCTTTCCTGACCCCCGGCGCCGAGCTGTCGCCGGCCACCGGTGAGCTGGTGCTGAACTCGACCGACGTGAAGCACAGCTGCCGGGTGTGGCTGAGCCAGCTCAACCCGGGGCTGCCCGTCGCCAGTGCGGTGATCCGCAGCTACGACCCGGAGCGCAGCTGCGACAAGACCCCGGGCGCCGCCGCCCGGACGATCGACCTGTTCACCGCGTACGGGCCGCTCAGCCCCGGGCTCGACCCCGACGCCTGCCTCGGTGACCTCCGGTCGGCGACCGCGGCCCTGCTCACCGCCCGGTTCCCCTACGTCACCCCGAGCGGAGTCGTCGGACCGTGCCCCGGGGAGGACTTCGACGACGAGGGCCGGTCGCCGCCCTACTGGCCACGGACCCAGCTGGTCGACGGCGGCTACATCGAGAACTCTGGCCTGGCCACGATCACCGACCTGTCCGACGACTGGCTGGGCGCGGTGCGCGACCACAACACCGGCGTCCTGGCGGGGAACGACCCCGCGGCCCCGCTGGTGGTGCCGATCGTGGTCTTCTGGACCAACGGCGACCGGGGCGTGCTGCAGCCGGCGATCAACAGCTCGCCGACCTCGGAGCTCGCCGTGCCGCCCCTCACCTACCTCCGGGGCGGCGGCAGCCTGTCGGGCAACGGAGCCCTGCTGGAGCGGGCCCGGGCCGCGGTCGAGATCGACGGCTTCTGCCCCGGGGACGCCGGGGTCTGCACGGACCTGGACCGCCACTTCCGCAGCCGGGTGGTGGTCGTGGACCGGGTCACCCAGCCGGAGATCGGCGCCCCGCTGGGCTGGGTGATGTCGGAGGCGAGCATGAGCTCGATGCGGACGGCGATGCGGCGCCAGCTCGACACGACGTGCGCGGCCAACGAGCCGGGCCGGGCCGGGGCGCCCGGGTCGGTCCAGGTCGACCAGGAGAGCGAGCCGAGCTGCCGGACGGGGTACGCCACGCTGGGCGACCTGGTCCGCTACTACTCGACCGCTTCCTGAGGGTGCAGTCCGAGCTGGCGCAGAGCGTTGTCGATGATCGCCGCGGGGGGCCGGTCGATGTCCACGACGACCCCGTCCTCGTCGTCCTGCAGCGGCTCGAGTGTCTCCAGCTGGGAGATCAGCATGCTCGCCGGCATGAAGTGCCCCGTCCGGGCGCCGATCCGCGACCCCAGCACCGACTGACTGCCGGTCAGGTGCAGGAACCGTACGCGGCCCTGGGCGGTGCCGAGCAGATCGCGGTAGGACCGGCGCAGCGCCGAGCAGGTCACGATCAGGTGGGTGGGGGCGCGGTCGATCTCGTCCCGGATCGCGGTCAGCCAGGGAATCCGGTCGGCGTCGGTCAGCGGTGTACCGGCGGTCATCTTGGCCTTGTTCTCCGGCGTGTGCAGGTCGTCGCCCTCGACCACGGGCCAGCCGAGTCGCTCGGCGAGGTCCTCGGCCACGGTGCTCTTGCCACAGCCCGCCACACCCATCACGATGATCGTGGTCTTGAGCAGCTGGTCGGCGTGGTCGGTCATGAGCGTCACCGGCTTCCTCGGCGGGGCGGTCGTCTCCCACCGTAGGACAAGCGTCTGACGCGGCGCGAACCCCTCAGGAGCGGGCCCCGTCGCCGGCGGAGATCCGAACGCGGTCGTGACGCCGGAGCCGGGCCAGCGCGGACACCGAACCGACGAGGATCGACGCCAGCAGGGCGAGGTAGACCCAGGTGGCCGGGGCGGCCCAGCGCACCGTACCGGTGAACCGCAGCAGCACCACCCCCTGCAGCACCGCCAGCAGCCCGTACGCCGTGGCCGCGACGTCGGTCCGGATCAGGTCGCCCTGCCGCCACGTCAGGATCGCGCCCAGGCCGAAGGCCAGCAGCCAGGCCGCGACGACCCGGGCCGTCAGCGGGGTCAGCATCCACGGCCACAGCACGGCCGCGGTGGCCGGCGCGGCGAACAGCGCCAGTCCGGTGCCGATCAGCACCAGGCCCTGGACCAGCAGCAGCACCGAGATCCCGCCGGGGATCGGCTGCCGCTCGGGCCGGTGCGGGGCCCGGCGCTCCTGGGTGACCAGCGCCACGGCCATGCCGGGCGGCACCAGCACGTAGATCGCCATCCAGAAGTACGCGGCGAACCGGGCCAGCGGGGTCGGCGAACCGAAGTGGAAACGGTCCAGGTGGAGCAGCGTCGCCACCAGCGTGAGCACGGTGAACACACCGATGGTCAGGAACGGGACCCGCAGCGCGAGCCAGCTGCCCTTGCGCAGCGCGAGCACGACCAGGGCGCAACCGGCGGCGTACGCGGCCCCGAGGAAGGCGGCGGTGATCGGTGGTGCGATGGTCCAGGCGAAGGCTTGTTCGGTCCGATCGGCCAGCACGAACAGCGCGCCGAACGCCAGCAGCGTCAGCCCGCTGAAGGCGAGCAGCAGCAGCCGCGTACCGGACTGGATCATGGGGTCCCCCTCGGTCCGGCACACGCGCTTGACCACCGGCGAGACCGAACTGTAGGCATGGTAGGTGACCGCGACCGAACCCGGGGCCGGCCGGCCGCAACCGGCGGCGCTCGTCGTGCTGAGTGTCGACCCGGCGGTCCGCGACGAGGTCGCGGGCGAGCTGCGGCTCCGCTACGCCGCCCACTACGCGATCGTGGCCGGCGCGACCCCGGCGGAAGTGTCCGCCCAGCTGGCCCCGGACGCCCGGGTCGCCCTGGTCCTCGGCGGCTACTCCGCCGCCGAGGACGGCGGGATCGCGGCGGTCGGGGCGGTCAGCAGCGGCCACCCGATGGCTCTGCGGGCGACCGTGGTCCGCTGGGGCGAGCTGGACATCGCCGAGTCGATCTTCGCGGCGGTGACGGCGGGCGAGCTCGACGCCTGGGTGTTCCGGCCCCAGAGTGGGGGCGACGAGGAGTTCCACCTCGCCGTGACCGAGCTGCTCGACGAGTGGGCCAGCCGGAACGGGTCCGCGTACGAGGCGGTGCAGCTGATCGGCGAGCGGTGGGCGCCGCGGGAGACCGAGCTGCGGGACATGTTCACGCGCAACCACGTGCCGACCGGCTTCTACGACGCCGCCTCGCCCGCCGGTCAGGAGCTGCTGGCCTCCCTCGGGCTGGACGAGCCCGAGCTGCCGGTGGTGGTGCTGCGCTTCCGCCCGAACCGGCCGGTGCTGATCAACCCGGACGCGATCGAGATCGCCGCCGCCTTCGGCCTGCTGGACTCGGTCGCCGACGACCCGCCCTTCGACGTCGCGGTGATCGGCGCCGGGCCGGCCGGGCTCAGCGCGGCGGTGTACGCGGCGTCGGAGGGCCTGCGGACGATCGTGCTCGAGCCCCTGGCGATGGGCGGCCAGGCGGGGACGAGCTCGCTGATCCGCAATTACCTCGGCTTCCCGCGCGGGATCAGCGGCGGGCGGCTGGCGTCGAACGCCTACCAGCAGGCGTGGTCCTTCGGCGCGACCTTCCTGTGGTCGCGCTCGGTCACCGGGATCGTCAGCGAGGGCGACCTGCGGGTGGTCAAGCTGTCCGACGGCTCGGCGGTGCGCAGCCGGACGGTGATCGTGGCCAGCGGGGCGGAGTGGCGGCGGCTCGGCGTGGAGCGGCTGGAGGCGCTGCAGGGCCGTGGGGTGTTCTACGGAGCGGCGGTCAGCGAGGCGCGGGCGATGACCGACCGGACCGTGTTCGTGCTCGGCGGTGGCAACTCCGCGGGCCAGGCGGCGGTGCACCTGGCCCGGTTCGCCCGGCAGGTGACGATCCTGGTCCGGCGCAGCTCGCTGGCCGAGACGATGTCGCAGTACCTGCGCACCGAGATCCGGAACACCGCCAACATCGACGTCCGGACGCGGGTGGCGGTGGTCGACGGGGCCGGTCGGTGGACGCTGGAGTCGCTGGTGCTGCAGGACCTGGACAGCGACGGGCGGACCACCGTGCCCGCCGACGCGCTGTTCGTGATGATCGGGTCGGTGCCGCACACCGACTGCCTGGGCGAGGAGGTGCTCCGCGACCGCTGGGGCTTCATCCTCACGGGGGCCGACCTCGACCCGGCGGCGTCGCCCGACGGGCGGGCACCGCTGATGTTCGAGACCAGCCTGCCGGGGGTGTTCGCCATCGGCGACGTCCGCCACGGCTCGGTCAAGCGGGTCGCCGCCGCCGTCGGGGCCGGCGCGATCGTGGTGGCGCTGGTGCACGAGTACCTTGCGCTCGAGCCGCTGGGCAGCTGATGGTCGGGCCCGAGCGCGGTCGGTTCGACTTCTTCGACGAGTGGCGGGTGGCGGCGAGGCCGGACGTGGTCTGGACGGCGGTCCGCGACGTCGGAACCTGGCCGCAGTGGTGGCGTTCGGTGCGGTCGGTGACGCTGCTGGACGCCCCGGGCGCGCAGGTGGTGCACGCGTTCCGGTTCCGGACGCGGCTGCCCTACGACATGGCCTTCGTCGCCAGCGTCCTGCACGACGACGGGCACGGGGTGGAGGCCTGGGTGACCGGCCGGGTGGACGGCCGCGGGTCCTGGCGGGTCGAGCCCGTCGACGGCGGCACCCTCGTGCGCTTCGACTGGTGGGTACGCCCGCAGCTGGCCTGGATGAAGGCCGTCGCCCCTCTGGCCCGGCCCGTCTTCAGCTGGAACCATCGCTCGCTGATGGCCGAGGGAGCCCGCGGCCTGGCCGCCCGCCTCGACACGTCCCTGCTCGCCCCCCCGGTCGGGGTCCTGCTGCCCTGAGCCGGCCGCCCCGGGGTCAGGACTCCTCGGCGTCGCGCTTGGCCCGGGCCCGGCGCTTGCCCTCGTGCATGGCCAGCACGCGGGCGATCGGGATCTCGTGGCCCTGGGTGACCAGGGCGGCCGGCAGCGACTGCGGCTCGGGCATCCGCTCACCCCACGGATCACCGCCCGCCACGAGGTCCGGCACCGTGTGCAGCGTGAAGTCGGCGGGCACGACTGCGTCCAGATCGGCCCAGGGCACGGGGAACGAGACCGGCGCGCCGGGGCGCACCCGCGGGCTGTACGCGGCCACGACCGTCGCGCCGCCCGCCCGGGTCGAGTCCAGGAACACCCGACCGTGCCGCTCCTCGACGACGAAGGCGGTCGTGGCCAGCACGGGGTCCAGCCGCTCGGCGCGGGCCGCGATCGCCCGGGTCGCGGCGGCGACGTCGCTGGTGTCCGCCGGGGCCAGGGGCACGAAGACGTGGACGCCCTTGGCCCCGCTGGTCTTGGCCGCGCCGGCGAGACCGGCCTCGTCCAGCACCTGCCGGACCAACTGCGCCGCGCGTACGGCGAGCCGGAAGCCCTCGACGCGCTCGACGCCGGCGGGCGGGTCGAGGTCCAGGATCAGGTGCGTCTGGTGCTCCCAGTGCGGCGCCCGCATCAGCCCGGGGTGGTACTCGACCGCCCGCTGGTTGGCGAACCAGAGCAGCGTACGCCGGTCGTTAGCCAGCGCGTACGTCACGTCGCGCTTGGGCCGGTCGGCCCAGATCGACGTCGACGCGACCCAGTCGGGGGTGTACGTCGGCAGGTTCTTCTGCATGAACGGCCGCTGCCCGGGGCGGACCCGGATCACCGACAGCGGCCGGTCGGTCAGGTGCGGGACCATCGCGTCGGCCATGGCCTCCAGGTAGTCGACGAGGTCGCGTTTGGTCGCGCCCGCCTCGTCGAACAGGGGCTGGTCGAGGTTGGTCAGCGCGACCCCGTCACGCTCCTCATCGGTGGCCACCCGTTCACGTTATGCCCGGGCCCGGCGGCCGTCAGCCCCAACAGGGTGAACAGTGTCGACCGGACTACCACCCGAAGTCGTCCAGGCTGTTCTCGCGCCGCGTCGCCGACCCCAGCCCGGTCGCCACCAGCACCGCTTCGACCACCTCCTCCGGCGGCCGGTCGGTGTCGATCACGGCCGTCGCTGCCCGCCGCAGCCGGGGCTCGACGTGCTCGAGATCGTCCAGCACCCGGCGGCGCTGCTCCGGTGTCTTGCCGTACGGGTTGTCGGCGCGGGCGGCCAACCGTTCGAGAAGGACCGCGGCGGGCGCGGTGAGCAGGACGAGGTGGTCGAACTGCGGGTGGAACCGGACCTGGTTTTCCTCGCAGCCCGCGACGAACAGCGGGCCGGCTCCGACGCTGTCCAGCAGCCGCTGGATCGCGGGCTCGTCCCACCGCTGCCGCCCGTCGGGCGTGGGGACGCAGAAGCCGTCATCGGTGTCGACGGCCCGGTGGCCGCGGTCCGTCAGCGCCTGGACCACACTCGACTTGCCGGTCCCCGACATGCCGGTGACGAGCACCCGGACGGCGAAGTCGTCGGGCACCTCGACCACCCGCTCGACGGTCTCGACGACCTCGAACCCGCGCTTGAGGTAGTTGGGCAGCGCCCGCGGGTGGTCGAAGGAGCTGGTGTGCAACCAGACCCGCCGGAGCGGCCGGCCGTACGCCGTCCAGGCCAGGTCGACCGCCCCGGTCAGCGCGGGCGCGCCCAGACCCTGACCGTGGCAGGCGGGCCGCAGCCCGAAGCTGACGATCTCGACCTCGGGCCCGGGCACCGCGAGCAGGGTCAGCACGCCGGCCGGCCGGTGGTCGACCTCGATCAGCCAGTGCCGCCGGGCCGGCGGCGATCCGTAGCGGAGCCAGCTGGCGACCGACCAGCGGTGCGGCGCCCCAACCGCGCGGTAGGTCGGCTCGAGCTGCGGGTCCCCGTCGCCGACCTCGCGGAACCGCAGCCGCGGACTCACCGATGACCGGTCGAGCTGGTCCGGCGACGACATCGCCAGCGTGCGGATCGTCTTCAGCCGGCTGCGCACCCGGCTCAGTCTGTCAGGGTCGATGACCGCCCTTCGGCTGTCCGGGCAGGGCGCAGGAGACCCCGTCGGCGTAGGCGCCGACCCGGTGCCGCTCGGCCTCGCGGGCGGCCCGCTCGACCGCCGGGAGGAACTTGACCTGCCCGTTGTATTGCACCGGCGCACCCAGACCGGCCCCGGCGACCGCCGCGTTGACCAGGTCGTCCTGCAGCCAGACGCCGGCGAGCGTGCGCCCGTACCGGTCCAGCTGCTCGCCGTCGTACTCCAGCTCGACGTGGGTTCCCGGGGGCAGCAGCCGGGTCAGGAAGGCGGCCGCCTCCGGACCCAGGCAGCCGACCGCCTTGGTCGGGTGCTTGGTCTCCGGGGCGTCTACGTTGAGCAGCCGCACCGTGGTCTCGACACCGGCCCGGGCGACCTCCAGGGTGTCGCCGTCGATCACTCGGGTGACGGTCACCGGATCGCGGTCATCGCCGCCGGCGACGACGAACACGGCCGCAGCGACCACGGCAGCCGCCAGCACCAGCCCCAGCAGCAGTGCCCTGATCTTCACGGAAGCTCCTTCCTCGGACCCCCCGAGGTCGGCCGGACGACCAGCGTAGGCCGGGCTCAGCGGGAGCAGCCGGCGTACGCCATTCGCTGGTGATCGCGATCGCGCGCGTCGGTCACAGGGTGATGGTCCGGTGCGCCGGGGACAGGCACCGGTCGTCGTGGGAGGCCACGACCACCGTCCGGCCGGCCCGCCAGGCGGCTCGCAGGGCCCCGAGGACGATGTCGGCCGAGTCGTCGTCCTGCTGGCTGGTGGGCTCGTCGAGGAGCAGGACGGGGGCCTCGCCGCTGAGCGCGATGGCCACCGCCAGCCGTTGCCGTTCACCCCCGGAGAGGGTGGCGGCCGGCTGGGCCCGCAGACCGTCCATCTGCAGATCGGCCAGCAACCGATCGATGGCGGACGCCTCGAGCGGGCGGTCCCGGACGGCGGCCAGCATGATCAGGTTCTCGGCCACGGTCGAGGACTCGAGCAGCGCCGGCCGCTGGGGGACCACGGCGAACGCCTGCCGGCGCAGGTCGGCCCGCTCGGGGCGGTCGAGGGCGGCGAGCGTCACGCCCGCGACCGTGACGTGGCCGGCCAGCGGGTCCTGAAGCCCGGCGATCGTCGACAGCAGGGTCGTCTTGCCGGCGCCGGACGGGCCCCGCACCGCCACCCACTCCCCCGGCTGCACGGTGAGGTCGAGATCGGCGGCGACGGTGTGTCCCGGGTAGCCCACGGTGACGCCGGACAGCTCGAGCACGGGACCCGTT